>NZ_JAVREK010000025.1:0-113031 GCF_031845375.1 Streptomonospora wellingtoniae | reverse complement strand
ATAATCCTCATAGGCGCCACTCCAGTATCGGGATGCGCAGTCCCACCGCGTTCGAAGGGCTCAACCTGCCCTCAGACACCCGCGGCTGACCTCACCGACGGTGTCCGTGCAAGCGGGGGAAGCTCACGTCGCGTCGCCGGGTTCGATGTCCAGTACTTCGCCACCGTCGAACCGCAACGCCGCCTGGCGCCGCACCTGCACATGGCCACCCGCGGCACGATCCCGCGTGCCGAGCTGCGCCAGATCGCGGCGGCCACCTATCACCAGGTGTGGTGGCCCATGGCCGACGAGGCGGTCTATGCGGGCGAGAACCTGCCGGTCTTCGACGAGGGCACCGGCAACTACGTGGATCCGGCCACGGGCGAAGTGCTGCCCACCTGGGATGAGGCGCTGGACGCGCTGGACGCCGACCCGAACGCGGAACCGATGCACGTGGTCCGATTCGGGCCGCAAGTGGACGCCAAGGGCGTGGTGGCCGGCACCGATGACGCCGACCGGTGCGTGCGCTACCTGGCGAAGTACCTCACCAAGGACATCGCCGAATGCCACGCCGTGGAGAGCGACTCGCAACAGCGCCACGTTGACCGGCTCGTGGAAGCGCTGCGGTTCGAACCCTGCTCGCCGAAGTGTGCGAACTGGCTCCGGTACGGCATCCAACCGGACGGGGCCAAAGCGGGCATGGCTCCGGGCTACTGCCGCTCCAAAGCGCATCGACGCGAACACCTCGGCTACGCCGGACGCCGCGTCCTGGTCTCCCGAAAGTGGTCGGGAAAGACCGTCGCCGACCACAAGGCGGACCGGCTGCGCTGGGTGCTGGAATCGCTCGGTGTGGATCCCGACGCCGACCCCGACGAGGGCCAGGGCGACGGCGCCGCTCCCGCGCTCGCCTCCGTCTCCTCCGGCGATCACGCCTGGGAACTCGCCCGGCCCACCGATCCCGACGTCCCGCCCCGCGAACACCGCCTTCTCCGGGCGGTCGGCGAAGCGCTCAAACGCCGCGCCCAGCTCGACGCCGCTCGGCAACAGCACTCCGACAAGGATCTTTCGGCAATTCCGGAAAGGGCCGCATGAGCACAGCCGCGACCGCTCACTTCGCTCCGTCCCGTACCGCCACAGGAAAGACGACCGGCGCCCGCAACTCTCCGGTGGCTCAGCTCTGGTCGGTGCGCGAAACCGCGGAATACCTCTGCGTCCCTGAGCGCACGCTCTACCGCTGGCGCTACATGGAAACCGGTCCGCCGTCGCACCGCGTCGGGCGCTACGTGCGCTACGTCCCCGACGAGGTGCACGCCTGGGTTCTGCAACAGCCCTGAACCGTCGGACAGCAGGAAAGGAGCGGCCCCGATGGCTCGGGCCTGGGTCAACGACCTGCAACAGAACAAGAAGTACCGGGATGCGGTGGCCAATGCCAAGGCGGCGAAGCGCCAAGTCCCCAACCGGTGGATGGTCCGCTACTACGATCCGACCGGCCGCATCCGAAGTGCCGGCACCTTCAAGAAGAAGCCTGAAGCGGAGAAGCGCCGGTCCGAGATCGAAAACCAGATCTCCGAGGGCGCGTACCGTGATCCCGCGCTCGGCAAGGTGCGCGTGGAAACCGTCGCCGAGTCCTGGTGGAGATCCAAGACCGACCTTGAAGAGGGCTCGCGCAATCTCTACCGCGACCACTTGGACAACTACGTCCTCCCGCGCTGGGGCGGCGTCCGCGTTTCGGCAGTGCGCTATCAGGACGTGGCGGACTGGGTGCTCACGCTCCAGACAGAACCCCGCAAGGGCGGCGACAAGCCGATCAGCGCCGCGACCATCCGGGGCGTTCACCTGGTGCTGCTCTCGGTCCTGGAATGGGCGGTCCGAAGCGAGTTCATCACCCGCAACCCGGCGCGCGGCGTTCCGCTGCCCAAACTGCCGCCGCGCGGTCACGTCTACCTGTCACACGTCGACGTGGAACGGCTCGCTCTGGCTTCCGGCAAACACGCGACGCTCGTCCGCTTCTTCGCTTATACGGGCCTTCGCTGGTCCGAAGCGTCGGCGCTGACCGTGGGGCGGCTGAACCTGGGCAACCGACGCGCGCACATCGACCGGGCTTACAAGGACAACAAGGGGAAGCTGACGCTCGGCCAACCCAAGAAAGGCGAGGTCCGTTCGGTGCCCGTTCCGGCTTTCCTCGTCGCCGACCTGCGGGACCTCGTCGGCGAGCGCTCGGCGGATGAGCTGCTGTTCACCGCTCCGCGCGGCGGGCCGATGTGGCTGCGCAACTGGCGTCCGCGCAACTTCAACAAGGCAGTCAAGGCGGCGGGCCTCGGCGGGCGCGGGCTCACTCCGCACAAGCTGCGGCATACCGCCGCGTCGCTGGCGATCGCCGCCGGGGCGGACGTCTACGTCGTGCAGACGATGCTCGGGCACCGCAAGCCCAGCATCACCCTCGACACCTATGGGCATCTCTGGCCGGACCGGCTTGACGAGGTGGCTGACGCGCTCGGCTCCACGCGTGCGGCGCATCTGGCCAGCCTCGCCGAGTCAGAAGCCGCCGCCTAAGCGATCGCTGTCTATGTGCAGAAAATGTGCATCCGCCGCTCGGTCCCGCCGGGCGGCGGTGCCGTGCCAAGGTTCTGACCTGCGCTTCCGGACACGAAAAGAGCCGACGAGGGGACTTGAACCCCTAACCCCTCGCTTACAAGGCGAGCGCTCTGCCAATTGAGCTACGTCGGCCTGTGCGCCCCGCAGCGCTGCCAGGGGGCGCACAGTCGCATCGTACCGGGTTCGCGTCAGTGCCCGGGCTGCGTGGACGCCGATCGGCGGCGGGTGATCTCGTAGAGTGCGACTCCCGCGGCGACCGAGGCGTTGAGGGACTCGGCGCCGCTGATCGGAATGCGGGCGACCTGGTCGCAGGTCTCGCGGACGAGGCGCGAGAGGCCCTTGCCCTCCGAGCCCGCCACGATGACCAGCGGGTCGGCGGCCACGTCCAGGGACGCCAGTTCGGTCTCGCCGCCGCCGTCGAGGCCGGCGACGAAGACTCCCTCGCTCTTGTAGCCGTTGAGCGTGCGGGTGAGGTTGGTGGCCTGGGCGACGGGGAGGCGGGCCAGGGTGCCCGCGGAGGTCTTCCATGCGGCGATGCCCACCCCCGCGGCGCGGCGCTCGGGGATCAGCAGGCCGTGCGCGCCGAACGCAGCCGCCGAACGGGCCACGGCGCCGAGGTTGTGCGGGTCGGTGACCCCGTCCAGCGCCACGATGAGCGGCGGAACGCCGGTCTCCTCGGCCGTGGACCGGGCGGCGTCGAGCAGGTCCTCGGGGTTCCAGTAGCGGTACGGCCGCGTCTGCAATGCGAGCCCTTGATGGGCGGCACCGGGCTGGCCCTGGCTGTCGCAGCGCCGGTCCAGCTCCGTCCGGGAGACCTCGCGCACCTCGAGACCGGCGTCACCCGCGAGCCGTGCCGCTTCGGTGATGCGCTGGTCCTGGTCCAGGCTGTTGGCCAGGAACAGCCGCTTGGCGGGCAGCCCGGCACGCAGCGCCTCCAGGACCGGGTTGCGCCCGACCAGCAGGTCGGGGGTGCCGCCGCGGGTTCCGGGCTCGGCGGCCGCGGCGCGGGGCGGCGCCGTCGGTGCTCCCGGCTTCGCCGCGCCCTTGGGCGGCTGCTTGGCCGGGGTCTTCGCGGGGGCCTTGGCCGCGTTCTTCGTCGAGCGGCGCGACTTCTCGGAGTACCAGTGGCGCTCCTCGGCCGGAAGCGTCCCCTTCTTTCCCTCCAGGGAGCGCTTCCCCTTGCCGCCGCTGCCCTTGGTGGGGCCCTTCTTGCTCTTCTTCGCCGGCATGGCCTGCTGTCCTCACCCTTCGGTTACCGCTGGTGTCGGCCCGCCGCCGCCCCGGTCGCGGGGCCGCTGCGGGCGCGAAAGCTCTGCTGCTCCGGCGGCCCGCCGACGGCGTTGCCGTCCGCGGCGCCGGTACTCGGGCCGCGCCCATCCGCCGGGTCGGCCCTTCGGTCTGCGATGTGCTGCCGGCCGCCGGTTCGCGGCCCGCACCCGCGGGAGGCGCCGACGCTCTCCGGCGTCCGGCCGCAGCGAATGCGGCTCCCCTCCATGGTCGCCGATGGCAGCGGGTGGCCGCGCCATCGGCGGCGCGCGCCGAGGGCGCCGCCGGAGGAAAGCGCCGGTGCGGCGGCACGCCGACCGCGGGCCGCCGACCGCGCGGGAGCGGCGGTGCGGCGCGGCCGCGCGCTGGCCGGCGCGGTGCATCGGCCCGATCAGTCCCGCCGGAGCTCCCAGCGCGGGCCGCGCGGGGTGTCCTCGACGACGATGCCGGCAGCGAGCAACTGGTCGCGGATCGCGTCGGCGGCCACGTAGTCCTTGCGCCGGCGCGCGGCCTGGCGCTGGTCGAGGGCGACCGCGACGAGCGAGTCGACGACGTCGCGCAGTCCGGACCCGCTCCCGCTCGCCGACCAGGTCTCGGAGAACGGGTCGAGCCCGAGCACGTCCAGCATGGCGCGCACCCGGCCGCCGAGCTCGGCGAGGCGCTCCTTGGCTCCTTCGGCGATCGCTGTGTTCCCCTCGCGGACCAGGCCGTGCACGACCGCCAGCGCCTGGGAGGCACCGAGGTCGTCGTCGAGCGCCTCGGCGAACGCATCGGGTACCTCCGCGGCGCGCTCGACGGTGCCCGCGACCTCGCTCGCGCGGGTCAGGAAGCCCTCGATCCGCTGGTAGGCGGCCGCGGCCTCGTACAGCGCGTCGTCGGAGTAGTCGATGACCGACCGGTAGTGGGCCTGTGCCAGGTAGTAGCGCAGCTCGACCGGGCGGACCTTGCGGACCATCTGCGGGATGAGCAGGGAGTTGCCCAGCGACTTACTCATCTTCTCGCCGCTCATGGTGAGCAGCCCGTTGTGCAGCCAGTACCGGGCGAAGCCGTCGCCGGCGGCCTTGGATTGGGCGGTCTCGTTCTCGTGGTGCGGGAAGACGAGGTCGAGCCCGCCGCCGTGGATGTCGAACGAGCTGCCCAGGTACTTGGTCGACATGGCCGAGCACTCCAGGTGCCAGCCCGGGCGTCCGCGGCCCCACGGGGTGTCCCAGCTGGGCTCGCCCGGCCGGGCGCCCTTCCAGAGGGCGAAGTCGCGCGGGTCGCGCTTGCCGCCGTCGTCAGCGGTGTCGCAGGCGCCGCGCATCTGTTCGATCCGCTGGTTGGACAGCTCGCCGTAGCCGGGGAAGGAGCGCACGTCGAAGTAGACGTCGCCGGAGCCGTCGCCGGCCGGGTAGGCGTGGCCGCGGTCGATGAGCCGGTGCATCAGCTCGATCATCTCGGGGACGTGGCCGGTGGCGCGCGGCTCGACCGTGGGCGGCAGGCAGCCCAGGATGTCGTAGGCGGAGGTGAAGGCGCGCTGGTTGCGCTCGGCGACCTCCCACCACTCGACGCCCTCGGCCGCGGCGACGTGGATGATCTTGTCGTCGATGTCGGTGACGTTGCGGCACAGGACGACCCGGTAGCCGCGGTACTCCAGCCAGCGCCGCAGGATGTCGAAGTTCACGCCCGACCGGATGTGGCCGATGTGCGGCGGCGCCTGCACCGTGGCGCCACACAGGTACAGCGAGGCGCACCCCTCACGCAGGGGTGTGAAGTCGCGGACCTGGCGGGCACTGGTGTCATAGAAGCGCAGACTCACACCGCCCAGGGTAGCGGTTCGGCGGTTTGCCACGGGCGCACTCTCCACAGCAGACCGGCCCTCGCGCCGAGCCGGCGGCGTGACCTCCGGAGCCGTCCCTGTGCCCTAACCGCCGCGCCCCATCCGCGGGCCCGCCGAACGCCGGCTCCCGCCGCAGGCCGGAGCGGGGCGACGGGAATCCGAGTATCGGGCATCCGCAATTCCACGGGCCGTGCCCCGATATTCCGTGCGCGTTGTCCCGCGACCGCCGTCGATCCATGATCCCTTCTGCCTGCCTTCCGGCCTCGACCGGGAGGAACGCGGCCGGGCCGCGCCACGCGGCACGGCAGTCGCCGATGCGGCCGGTTTCGGGCGATACGCAAACTCGTGTCGGCCGCGCTCGCTGGGCTACGCTTCTGCGCACGATGGCCGTTAAAAGCTCCTCCAGATCCGCAGGTCCGCGTTCTGCGCCCGAGGCGCAGCACTCCGGCTCGCCGGCGGCCGCGATGCTGTTCACGGCGTTCGGCGTGCTGGTGATCGCCGGCTGCGCAGTTCTGCTCTCTTACAACGGCGTGTACCAGATCGCCGTGCAGGGCAACGTCGACGCGCGCTACGCCCATCTGTATCCCGGCGTCTTCACGCTGCTCGTGCTCATGGCGCTGTGGACGAGCTACGTGCTGCGCACCGCCCCGCGCGCGCGGCGGCTGTGGGCCGACGGGCTCATCGTCCTGTTGGTCGCCGTCGCCGCGGGCGCGAGCGCGCTGGAGGCCGGCGGGCTCGTGCTGGTGCCCGGCGTCGCGATGGTCGTCGCCGCGGTCGCCCCCTGGCTGGCGCTGCTGGTCGCCTTCCGGCTCTTCCTGTCGGTGGTCATGCACCTGCGCGGCGAGGTACCCGGCACCGGCCCCCGCCGCCCGCGCGAGCGGCGCCGCGGCCGGAACCGCGCCGAGGACGAGCACGAGGACGAGCCGGAGCCCACGGTCCCGGTCGCGGCTGCTGAGCAGGACACCCGACCGCTGGGCGACCTGCTGGAGGAGGAGCCCCCGCCGCAGGCGGCCGCGACCGAGGCGCCGCCGCAGCGGCACGGCGCAGGGCGGACCCCGCCTCCGCGCGCCCCCGAGCCCGCGGACTTCCGCGACCCCGGCCCGCAGCGCCCGCGCCCGGAGCCCGCCGACCGCCCCAGCCGTCCCGAGCGCGCCGACCGGCCCGAGCCGCCGGAACCGCCCGAGGAGCCCGCTCCGCCGCGCGAGCGCAGGGGCAAGCGCCCCGGTCTCTTCGCGCGCCGCCCCGCCGAGGAGACCGGGACCGCCGCCGAGAGTCCCGCCGGGGCCGGCCCGCACCGCTCCGAGGAGACCGAGCAGGCCGCCGGCGCACCCGAGCCGGACGACTCCGGCTCCGCCGCCGCGTCCGCCCCGCTGTGGCCCGCTGCCGCCGCTCCTGTACCCGCAGACCGTCCGGTCGACGATGACGAGGACGCGCGGCCGATCGCCGGTGTCCCGAGCGCACACACGAGCGGGTCGGAGGACTCCGACGACTGGGCGTGGGACGACGCCGAGGACGACTCCGGCCGCGGGCCGACCCCTCCCGTGTCCGACGGCGCCGGAGCCGGAGGCAGCCCGGGCCGCCCTGCGGAGGCGGAAGGGGAGCCCGCCGGCGCCCTCGGCACCGCGCCCCTGCAGTCGGTCCCCGGCACCGCTGGCGAGCACGGCGCCGCTGCGACCGACGCGGGACCGCTCTCCGCAGGCGACGGACCCGCAGGGGACGCGGCCGACACAGCGGAGAACGCGCGCGACCTTCCCAAGCGCGAACCCGGCGCCGCCGAGAACCCGATCAAGCGCGCCGCCGACGCCCCGCCGGTTCCCGAGCCCCTCGGCGCCGCGGACCGGGGCGCCGGGCCGTCCCGGTCCGCGGTCCCGGGGGTACCGGCCGAGGACGTCGAGGGCTTCGTGCACGACCTGCCTCCGGGCGACCCGACCAACGACGAGGCCGAGCCCGACAGGAGCGCGCCCTCTTCTTCGGCCGGACCCGACGCCGAGGAGACCGGCGGCGCCCAAGCCAGCGCTTCCGGAACCGAGCGGTTGGACCGGCCCCGAAGCGACTTCTCCTCCGCGGCGCCCCCGATCGAGAAGCGCCCGATGGTCCTCAAACCGCGCCGGACACCGCCCCGTGAGGCGCCGTCCCCGATTCCCGCGGAGCCGCCCTCCAAGCGGGTCCGCAGCGAACCCAAGCCGCCCGAGGAGTAACCCGGCCGCCCGGGCGGGCGGAGGAGGGACCCGCCACGTCCCGGACGCCGGCACGGCACCGCGACGAGGCCCGCCTTCGGGAATGGACCGGCCTGTATTTCGGTCGGCGCTCTCCGCGGCGCTGAATCGGCCTCCATGTGGCGAACTGGCCACAGATTTGTCCGTAATGTGAGACAGATCCGCCGAAACTATGATGTGCGGTTGATTTCAGCTCCGGGTCGTTCTCACATCGCGGAATTGCTTCCGCGCTTCAGACCGCTCCGGAACCGGTTCCGCACCTGTCCTCCGGCACGCACAACGCCGTCGCGATGGCCGCCACACCCTCGCCGCGGCCGGTCAGGCCCAGCCCGTCGGTCGTCGTCGCCGACACCGTGACAGCGGCGCCCAGCGCCGCCGACAGCACGCCCTCGGCTTCGGCGCGGCGCGGGGCGAACTTGGGCCGGTTGCCGATGATCTGGACCGCGACGTTGCCGATCCCGAAGCCGGCCGCCCGCACCCGCGCCGCGGTCTCGGCGAGCAGGTCCGCGCCTGAAGCGCCTTTCCAGCGCGGGTCGCCGGTGCCGAACTGGCTGCCCAGGTCGCCCAGCCCGCACGCGGAGAGCAGGGCGTCGCAGGCGGCGTGCGCGGCGACGTCGCCGTCGGAATGGCCACTGACACCCGTTTCGCCCGGCCATTCCAGGCCCGCGAGGAATAGAATTCTTCCGGACATGAAAGGGTGGACGTCGGTACCGACGCCCACCCTCGGAATTCTTGACATGAATGCAGTCGTTTTTCGGTGCTATGTCAGTTCGTGAGGACTTCGTCGAGCAGCGCTTCGGCCTTGTCCTCGTTGGTCTTCTCCGCGAGTGCGAGTTCGCTCACGAGTATCTGGCGCGCCTTGGCGAGCATCCGCTTCTCACCCGCGGAGAGCCCGCGCTCCTTGTCGCGCCGCCACAGGTCGCGGACGACCTCTGCGACCTTGTTCACGTCGCCGGAGGCGAGCTTCTCCAGGTTCGCCTTGTAGCGCCGCGACCAGTTCGTGGGCTCCTCGGTGTGCGGTGCGCGCAGGACTTCGAACACCCGGTCGAGGCCGTCCTGCCCGACCACGTCGCGCACTCCGACGTCCTGGGCGTTCTCCGCCGGTACGCGTACTGTGAGATCACCCTTGTCAACCCGGAGAACGAGGTAGGACCTATCCTCACCCTTAATGGTGCGAGTCTCGATCGCCTCAATACGAGCAGCCCCATGATGGGGGTAGACAACGGTGTCGCCGACCTTGAAAGTCATGTGACAAGTACCCCTTCCGCTACCACCAGGATACCACGAATCTGTGACTTAACGTACCTATTGGCTTTACGTACGCGCAGGTCAGTGCCGCATTCGGGGTCTTGACAAAGCCCCTGCCAGGTGCTTCCGGGGCGCCCGGAATGGGTACCCGACAGCGGCCGGAGCCGCGGCCACCGCGTGACCGCACGCCCCTCTGGTCGGCACACGCAGGATGCCCGGAGGAGCCCTTCCCTCCTCCATGGTCTCACTTCGGTCACAGGTGCGCGCAACGGGTCGGCAAAGAGGCGGCGCGGCCTGCGCACCCCCGGCTCACGCGGGGTAGCGGGCGGCACGTTCCGCCATCCGGAGGCAACCCGCGGGAAGGAGGGGCGATTCGCCCGGCGCGCGGCCGGGCAGGTCGGTCGCCCCTCCCCGGCGTCGTGCGGTCGGGCTAGGTTTCCGACTCGTAGTCCTTGGGCCGCTCCCCGGTCACCATGTAGACGAGGTTGTCGGCGACGTGCACCGCGTGGTCGCCGAAGCGCTCGTAGAACCGGCCGGCCAGGGTGACGTCCATGGCGGCCTCGACGCCCTGCTGCCAGCCCGGGTCGAGGATGCGGGTGAGCAGGCGGCGGCGGAGCCGGTCCATGCGGTCGTCGTCGGAGTCGAGCTCAAGGGCGGTCTCGGCGTCGCGCTGGCTGACGACCTCGCCTGCCTTGATGACCAGAAGTTCGGCCTGGTGCCCCATCTCCAGCACGATGGAGCGCAGCTCCGCGGGAATGGCGGAGTCGGGGTGGCGCCGCCGGGCGATCTTGGCGATGTGCACCGCGTGGTCGCCCATCCGCTCCAGGTCGCCGGCCATGTGCAGTGACGTGATGATGATGCGCAGGTCGCGTGCTACCGGCTGCTGCCGGGCCATCAGGTCGAACGCAGTTGCCTCGATGTCCTCGTCGAGCCGGTTGAGCTCCTCGTCACCCGAGATGACCTCCTGCGCCGCGTTGAGATCGGCGTCGAGCAGGGCGGTGGTCGCACGGGCGACCGCGTGCCGGGCAAGCCGCGTCATCTCGACGAGGCGCTCACTGAGGGAGTCGAGTTCCTCATGATACGTATCGCGCATGGTTCACATCGTCCCAGTTCGTAGCTTAAGCATTGCGGAAGCGTCGGTGAATAGTCGCAGAACCTCGGTTGTAACCCGTGGTCAGCAGGGTAAGGCAGCGGCTTTGCGGCTTACGATCGAAGCGTGCAAGGAGAACTGCTCGCCGCGATAGCGGGACTGGTGGGCCTCGTGACGGGCGTCGCGGCGGGCCTGGCGTTCCGCATCAGCGAATCGGGCGGCACCCGCGCCAGGGAGCAGCCCCGCCAGGCGGAGCTCCCGGCCGGGATCGCCGAGGTGCTGGCAGCCCTGCCGTCCTCGGCGGTCGTTCTCGACCCAGCCGACCGTGTGCTGCGCGCCAGCTCCGCGGCCCGCGCCTACGGCATCGTCCGCGGCGAGGAGCTGGTCATCAGCGACCTCCTCGCCCTGGCGCGGCAGGTGCGCCGCGACGGCGTCATTCGCGAGACCGAGATCGAGGTGGCCGTGCGCAAGTTCGGCCCCGACTCCACCTCGTTCGCCGTGCGGGTGGCGCCCCTTGGCGGCACCGGACTGGTGCTCGTCCTGGCCGAGGACCAGACCGAGCGGCGGCGCGTCGAGGCGGTCCGCCGCGACTTCGTCGCCAACATCAGCCACGAGCTCAAGACTCCGGTCGGCGCCCTGTCCCTGCTCGCCGAGACGATCGCCGACGCCAGCGACGACCCCGAGGCGGTCCGCCGCTTCACCGGGCGCATGCAGCAGGAGTCAGCCCGGCTGACCAGCGTGATCCAGGACCTGATCACACTCTCCCGGATCCAGGGCGCCGAGCCGATGGCCGAGCCCGGCCGGGTCCCCGTCGAGGTGGTGGTCGACGAGGCGATGGACGCCGTACGCACCGCCGCCGAGACCAAGGAGATCGAGCTCGTCGCCAGCGGCACCGTGGGCGCTGTGGTGCTCGGCGACGAGGGCCTGCTGGTGACCGCCATGCGCAACCTGGTGGCCAACGCCGTCGCCTACAGTCCCGAACGGACCAGGGTGTCGGTCTCGGTCGAGGCCGAGAGCGACATGGTGGAGATCAGCGTCGCCGACCAGGGGATCGGAATCCCCGCGCAGGACCTGGAACGCATCTTCGAGCGCTTCTACCGTGTCGACGCGGCCCGCAGCCGGGCGACCGGAGGCACGGGCCTGGGGCTGGCGATCGTGAAGCACATCATGACCCACCACCGCGGTGAAGTCACCGTGTGGAGCAAGGAGGGCTCGGGCTCGACGTTCACGCTGCGTCTGCCCAACGCCCAGACCCGGGAGCGTCCCAGCTCCGGTGAAAGACCGAATCAGGAGGCAGCACAGTGACGCGTGTACTCGTCGTTGAGGACGAGGAATCCTACAGCGATGCCCTCTCGTACATGCTGCGCAAAGAAGGGTTCGAGGTCGCGGTCGCACCGACCGGAACGGTGGCGTTGGAGGCTTTCGACCGGACCGGGGCCGACCTGGTGCTGCTCGACCTGATGCTCCCGGGCCTGCCCGGCACGGAAGTGTGCAGGACGCTGCGGCAGAAGTCCAACGTCCCGGTCATCATGCTCACGGCCAAGGACAGCGAGATCGACAAGGTCGTCGGCCTGGAACTGGGCGCGGACGACTACGTGACCAAGCCGTTCTCCTCCCGCGAGCTGGTCGCGCGCATCCGGGCCGTGCTGCGCAGGCGCGGCGAGGACGAGGCCCTGCTGCCCACGGCGCTGGAGGCCGGTCCGGTCCGCATGGACGTGGAGCGGCACGTGGTGACGGTGCGCGGCGAGCACATCCAGCTTCCGCTCAAGGAGTTCGAGCTGCTGGAGGTACTGCTGCGCAACGCCGGCCGGGTGCTGACGCGGATGCAGCTGATCGACCGCGTCTGGGGTGCCGACTACGTGGGCGACACCAAGACCCTCGACGTCCACGTCAAACGGCTCCGGGCGAAGATCGAGAACGACCCCGGCAACCCGGAGTTCATAGTGACCGTGCGCGGCCTGGGTTACAAGTTCGAGCCGGTGGGCGAGGAGTAGCCCGGCGCCGGGACGTGCGGAGGCGGCCCTGCCCACGCCGCCGGGACCGGCCGGAGGCCGGCTGTTCACACCTCGACGACGACGGTGAACGGCCCCTCGTTGGTCAGCGACACCGACATCTGCGCCCCGAACACCCCGGTCTCGACGTGTGCGCCGAGATTGCGCAGCTCCGCGACGACGGCGTCGACGAGCGGCTCGGCCACCGGCCCGGGCGCCGCCGCCTGCCAGGTCGGCCGGCGGCCCTTGCGCGCGTCACCGTAGAGGGTGAACTGGCTGACGACCAGCAGCGGCGCGCCGATGTCGGAGCACGACGCCTCGCCGTCGAGGATGCGCAGGCCCCACATCTTGGCGGCCAGCCGCTCGGCCTCGGCGGCGGTGTCGGTGTGGGTGACGCCGACCAGGGCGAGCAGCCCCGGCCCGGTGATCTCGCCGGTGACCTCGCCGTCGACGGTCACCGAAGCGTGCGCGACCCGTTGCAGGACCGCCCGCATGGGCTTCCTCCTCGTCGTTTCGGGCTCGTTGTTTCGGGCTCGTTGTTTCGGGCTCGCCGTGCCGGTCCGCCGCCTCCGCCCCCGCCGCGGCGGACCGGGGGCGGGGCCGCGGCCGGCATCCGCAGCGCTCGCGAGCGGGGCGGCGTGTGCCGGCTCAGTCGAGGGTGCGGAACTGCCGCGTGTTCGAGATCACCCCCGTCAGCGTCAGCGCGAAGGACTTGATGGAGTCGGCGAAGTCCTGCAGCCGCCAGTCGTCGGGGCCGCTGTACCAGGGCAGGCCGTCAGCGGCGTCCTCGCTGCCGGCCGCGGCCAGGACGGCCGCCCACCGGTCCACGTTGTCGAAGATGATCGCGTACGGCAGGTAGCGGGAGAAGACGCTCACCCGGTGCTCGGACGGCACGTCCTCGGCGTCGGCGCTGAGCAGGTAGGACCGGAAGCCGAGGGTGTGCGCGAAGACCACGCTGCCCTGCCGGGTCTTCGCGGGCATGAACTGGGCGCCCACTGTCACCGCTGCGCCCGCGATGATGACGGCCAGCCCGGTGAAGGCCGCCTTGGTGAACACGGCGAGGACGACGGTCAGCACAAGGCCGAGCACGGTGATGGCGATCCCGGCGCTGGCCCAGCGGTTGCGCTCCAGGTTGGGCCGGTTGGCGAACCACTTGAGGCGCACCATGTCGCGGTACAGCTCCTCGCGCACCCCGGCCAGCCGCGAGGGGAGCCCGCTGCGGCCCAGCTCGGAGAGCTTGACCCGGTGCGCGTCGTGGAAGAGGGCGTCGAGCAGCATCCGCTCGTAGCCCAGCAGGTCGTCGTCGGGCGGAGGGCACTTGTCCAGCCGCCAGTCGGTGGCCGAGAACTGCGCGTGCGGGAGCTCGCGGATGGTCAGGTGGCCGCGCACCGCCAGGTCGACGACGGTGGCGGTGATGTCGACCACGTCGGCCTGCTCGTCGATGAGCGTACCGATCTGCCCGGGGTGGACGTCGTCGGGCGGGCGGAAGCGGACTCCGCCGGCGCCGGACTCGGAGGCGTCCACCGGTGTGCTGTCGCCCGCGGCCGCCTCGGTGCGCAGGGCGCGCTCGTCGCGCCCGCGGATGCGGATCAGCGCGATCAGCACGCCCACCGGCACGAGCAGCAGGACTCCGAAGACCGCGGCCGTACCCGGTGTGATCGCGAAGGACGACTGGAGGGACCAGTCGCGGTCGACGATCGCCTCCCCGCCGATCGCGCCCGCCGGGTAGCCCGCGACCACGTGCAGCGTCTCGCCGGGCTCCATGTCGGTCTGCAGGAAGCGGGCGCGCACGGCCTCGTGGCCGCCCATGTCGGAGGAGGTGCAGTAGATGGAGCTGCGCGCCCGGCCCGCTGTGCAGGACAGCGCCCTCGGCGGCACGGCGGCGTCGACGACGACCGTGGTCTCGGCCACGGTGCGGCTGTAGCCGCCGACCGCGGTCCACTCCATCTCGGTGCCGCCGCCTACGGGGTCGACGGCGCCGCGGACCGTGTAGCGCAGCACCGCTTCGGAGCGCCCCGAGGTGTCCATCCGCACGTCGAGGGTGTCGCCGCGGTCGTCGGTCGTGACGGGAACCTCGCGCCCGGATCCGTCGACGGCCGAGATTGCCGTGACCTCGTAGATGCGGCTGTGGTCGGCGTCGTAGGGCTCGCGCACGGAGAACGTGCGGACGAACTCCGCGGGCGGGTCCTGGCCGAAGGAGAGCGACTCCTCGGCGCGCAGCACCCCGTTGTCGTCCAGGTTCAGCCGGATGTCGTTGGTGATCTGCCGTTGCGCGTCGTCGGGCAGGGACGCGGGCAGCGACTGCGCGGCCGGCGGGGCCGCGCTCTCCTGCGCCGAGGCGGCACCCGGAGCGCACAGCACGAGCAGCGCCCCGACCGCTGCCGCCGCCCGTGCGATTCCAACCCGCCACATGAGGTGAGAGCCTATCGTTCGGCGTCGTCCCGAGCGTAGGCGCGCGGTCCGCGGCGCATGCGCCCGCGGCCGGTATCGGCCCGGACCTGCGCATCCCACCACGACCCGTCATAATCGTGATCGGCGCGGATGCGGGCGTATCCGGGCGGCACAGCACATCCGAGGGGGAGGTGGCACAGCGGGTGGCCCTACGCACCGGGGCAGCAGGCCCGAAGACGCTTCGCGGGCGGCAGAGGGCCGGCGGCGACTACGCACTCCCCGAATACGCGCCGCGGCCGCGCCAGCGGATCAACCTGAGTGTCGCGCTCGTGCTGTTCGCCGGGCTGACCGCGATCGGCTTCGCAACGTTCGTCAGCGTCTCCGCGCTGTTCGGTCCCTCCGCCCACGCCGCGCCCGCGGTGCCCGGCACCGGGGCGGCGCCGGTCTCGAACGGGCGACCGGCGGGCCCCGGCACCGGCGCCCTCACGGACAACCCCCTCTACTCCAGCGGAAGCATGACGCAGGTCACCTGTCCCGCGCCCGCGCTCGACCCGGACGATCCGGAGTCGATGGAGGACTTCCTGCACGAGATCACCGACTGCCTGGACACCGCCTGGCGCGAGCAGTTCGCCCGCACCGGCACCGAGTTCGACGCCCCCAGCCGGATCTACTGGTACACCTCGGGCCAGAGCCCGTGCGGCAGTTATCCCACGGCGGGCACGGCCGCGTTCTACTGCCAGGCGAATGAAGGGCTTTATCTGGGTATCCAGGACATTGTGGAGAACTCGGCCGAGACCAAGAGCCCCGAGGCGTACACGTTCCTACTGAGCCACGAATACGCGCACCACGTGCAGGGCGAGGCCGGGATCCTCGGCCGCTTCCACGGCGTGCGCGCCGACCGGGACGACGACGCGGTCGAGGACCGCCTCACCCGGCGCAACGAGCTCCAGGCCAACTGCCTGGGCGGGCTGTTCCTGGGCGCGGTCGAGGACGGCTACCCCGTCGGTTCGCAGAAGTACGCCGGCATCCTCGACGACGCCGAGCGGCGCGGCGACTTCGACCCCGGCGAACGCACCCACGGCACACCGGCCAACGGCCGGATGTGGACCGCCCACGGCATGGACCGGGGCGACCCCGCGGCATGCAACACCTGGGCGGCACGGAAGGACCTGGTCGAGTGAGCACCCAGTCGAGCGCGCGTGCGGCGGCCCCGGCCGAAGCACGGCGGTTGCGCTGAGCCGGTCGGCGGATCGCGTATGCGGGCGTACTCCGGGCCATCCGGCGGGCGGGGCGGCGGCACCTCCGGCCGCCGGACCGCGCTCTATGCGGCGCTGGCCGCGCTGCTGCTGGGGCTCGCGCTGCTCACCGTCGTCGCGACCGACGGCGGCGACGGGTCCGACGCGGAGTCCGCCTCCTCGTCGGGCCGGGCCGATCCCGACCTGTCCGGAGCACCGGCGGCGAGTGCCGACACCCACCGACCCACCGGGCGGTCGGCCCTGGTCGACAACCCGTTGTACGCGACGGGCGAGCTCATGCCGCTGCCGTGCCCCGCGCCCGGCATGGACGTCCACGACCGGGACTCCGTCGAGAACTTCCTCGACACCGTCGCCGACTGCCTGGACGACGCCTGGGCCCGCCAGTTCGAGGAGGCCGGCATCCCCTTCGAGCCGCCGAAGCGGGTCTTCTGGAGCAAGGGCGGCTCCAGCCCGTGCCGCGAGTACCCCTCGTCCGCCGGCGCGTTCTACTGCCGGACGGTGAAGAGCATCTACATCGGCACCAGCGACGTGGTCGAGAAGTGGGGCGGCAACGAGCAGAGCGCGGTCTACGCTTCCCTGCTCGCCCACGAGTACGGACACCACGTCCAGGGTGAGGCCGGGCTGCTGGAGTACTACCACGACCAGCGCGGCAAGGAGCCTTCGCAGATCCTTCGCAACGAGTGGACCCGCAAGAGCGAACTGCAGGCCAACTGCCTGGCCGGGGTCTTCCTGGGCGCCGTCGAGGTCAGCTACCCGCTTGAGAGGGGCGACGTCGACGCCGTTCTCGACGACGCCGCCGCGACGGCCGACCGGGCCGGCGCTGCGGAGGCGGAGCGCACCCACGGCTCCGCCGAGAACAGCGTGCTCTGGCTGGAACACGGCCTTGAGCAGGAGGCGCCGGGCGCCTGCAACACGTGGTCGGTCGAGGACGAGTCGGTGGTGCAGTAGGCCCCGCAGCCGGGTGCGAATCCACCCGCAGCGGACGGGGGCCGCATGCGAGAATCGGCGCCATGCCGGAGACGCGGGCGGTCGAACTTCGGGTGCACGGAGTGAGCGGAGGACAGGCCGAAGAGCTGCTGGACGTCGAACCCGCGGTGCGGGTCTGCGGCGACCCGCTCGCGGGGTTCTTCCGCTGGCGGCGCAGGCCCGACACCGAGACCGTACCCGGCCTGGCACGCGAGATCTTCGCCTGGGGCAAGCTGACCTCGGGGCGCTCCTCGCGCGCGCTGTGGCTGCTGCTCCTGCCGTTCCTGCTGGTCAACATCGCCTACTGG
Source organism: Streptomonospora wellingtoniae (assembly GCF_031845375.1). NCBI lineage: Bacteria > Bacillati > Actinomycetota > Actinomycetes > Streptosporangiales > Nocardiopsidaceae > Streptomonospora > Streptomonospora wellingtoniae. Next base: position 95,906 of record NZ_JAVREK010000025.1, on the reverse strand, counting down.
ATGCGGCCCGCCCGCAGCAGTCAGGCGCCCTCGCGCGGGACGGCCGCGGCCGAGCACGTCTACAGAGCGGCCGCGCGCCTGCTGGCGCTGAGCCTGACGGCGCTTCTGGTGGTGGCGGCAGCCGGCGTCGGCATGGACCTCGTCGGCTGGCAGTGCGCCGGCTACGGTCGGCGGTGCGCCGAGCTGCGGCCGCTGCTCGGCATGCTCGCCGCACCGGGCGCGCCCCTGGCCGAGCCGGCGCGTGCTCTGGCCGCGGGCGCGCTGCTGCCGATGGCGGTGATCGCGGTGCTGTGGCTGGTGTCGCGGCGCAGCGGCCCGCACACGGTGCCGGAGGCGCTGCCCGAACCGGCGCCGCGGCCCGAGGCACCGCTGAGCGCGCCGGACTTCTGGCGGGCCGACGCCATCACGGCGCGGCTGCGCTCGGCCCACATCGCGGTGGCGGTCTCGGCCGTCGCCTTCCTGCTGGCCGCGCCGGCCCTGCACTATGACGGCGCCTCGGGGCGCGGCCTGGCGGCGGGGCTGCCGATCGCGGGGCTGCTGGCGGCGACCGCCGTGCTCGGCGCGGCCGGCGCCGTGGTACCGGGCTCGACGCCGGCGTCGCACCGCCGCGCCGATACCGCGTGCCGCCTCCTGCGGAACACGGCCCTGGCGCTGCTCGCCGCCGCCCTCGTCTACGCCCTGTGGCCGCGCCCGGGGTGGACGGCCCAGGGAGCGCTGCCCTGGTACTCGACCGTGCTGAACGCGCTGCTCGCCGTGCAGTGCGTGCTGGGTGCGCTGCTGTCGGCCGCCGCTCTCGTCCTCCACCGCAGGGCGGGCGCGCCCGCCCGGGTGCCGCTGGCCGGGACGGCGGGACCGGCGGCGGCCGTCCTGGGCGCCCTGCTCGGCGGCGCCCTGTCGGCCGCGGTGGTCTACCAGGCGGCCGGGTGGCTCGGCGGCTGCTATTACCCGGGTGCGCAGGCGGGCGGCTGCATCGTGCTGCAGCCCGCGGCCGCGTACTCCTGGCTGCAGCTCGCGTTCACCCTGGAGGCCGCGATCGCGCTGGTGTGCGCCGGTGCGGTGCTGGTCCTGCTGCGGCGGCGCGGGCGGCGCGAGGCCGAGACCGCGGCCGCGGCGTACGGGCGTGGGGTTGACGCGGAGCGCACCCGCGGCATCGCCCGAGCGCGGGCCTTCGGCGGCGTGGCCGAGTACCTGCCGCCGTCGCTGGCGGCCCTGTCGCTGCCGGTCGCGGCGCTGATCGGCCTGGTGCTGTTCTCGGTGTTCACGGGGCACCTGACAGCGGTGCCCGGCCAGGGCGGCGGCGCGGCCGCGCCGCCGCAGGCGGTGCTGACGGTGCTGGTGGCGGTCGGCTCGTTCCTTGGAGGCGGCTTCCTGCTGGCGCTGATGCTGGTCGGCGGCAGCGCCTACCGCGACGAGCCCACCCGGCAGGCGGTGGGGGTGCTATGGGACGTCGGCACGTTCTGGCCGCGGCTGGCGCATCCGCTGGCGCCGCCGAGCTACGGCGAGCGCGCGGTGCCGCAGCTGGCCGCACGGGTGACCGACATGGCCGACCGGGGCACCGATGTGGTGCTGTCCGGGCACTCGCAGGGGTCCGTGCTGGCGGCGGCCACACTGTGGCAGGTGCCCCCTCGGGTGCGCGAGAGCGTCGTGCTCATCACCCACGGCTCCCCGCTGTCGCGGCTGTACGCGCGCTACTTCCCGGCCTACTTCGGCCCGGTGGCCCTGGGCGACCTGCGTGAGCGCGCGTCGCGGTGGCGCAACCTGTGGCGCTGCACCGACCCGATCGGCGGCCCGGTGCTCGCCTCGGAAGACGGGCAGGTATGCGCTGTGGGCTACGCCGAGCCGCTGCCGGATCCGCGGCACTACGGGGTCCGCCCGGGAGAGGCGCTGTACCCGCCGATCCTGGGCCACTCCTACTACACCCGCGACGAGATGTACGCGGAGTCGGTGCGCCACGCGCGGGACCTGCTGGCCGAGGGGGCCCGCGGAGCCGGCGCGCCCGCAGTGCCCGCCGCGCGCAGCGGGGCAAGGGGGTCCTCGGAACCGGAGCGGCGCTCACCGCGGGAGGAGGGCCGCCGGACGGCGCCGCTGCGGGAGCCGGGGCTACCAGCGGCCGTAGGGCCCCTCGTTGCGCCCGATGCTGCGCACGGCGGGGCGGACGTCGAGCAGGTAGATGAGGGTGGCGATCAGCGCGATGAACACGAAGAACCGGATTGAGCTGAACACCGCGCTGAACGCGACGAAGGTCCCCACAGCGAGCAGGCCGACCCACAGCTTCTTGGTCTGCTTGTCCATGGCGGGGAAGGCCTGCGCGGGCGTGCGTGAGGCGTCCACCAGGGCGAACAGGCTGGTGACGAAGATCGCTACGTAGATGAGCCACCAAAGCATATCCAGGATGCCGAGCACAGAACGCTCCGAACCTCGTGGCGGATGGTCTGCCGGCGGCGCTGCCTCCGGCTTCTCCCAGACTAAACGCGCGGGCTCGGGAAATCGTGCCCGGCCGCCGACCGCCCCGCTTGCCCGGCCGGCGGCCGCCGCGGCGCCGCGGGGAGGCCGCAGCAGGCGCCCGAGGGGCGTGGGCGCCTAGAGCGGCAGGCTCCACAGCACCGTGATGGTGCACAGCAGGGCGACGGCGGCGCTGAGTACGGCGGTGGTCTGGCGGCGGGTGAGCTGCTTGGCCGGGTTCAGCAGCCGGGAGACGCGGGTGAGGACCTCGGGCTCGTCGGAGGTCACCGCCAGGGCTCCCGCGGGCACCGGCGAGGTCCCCGAGGCGCCGAAGCGCAGCAGCGCCATGGCCAGCTCCTTGGGGGAGCGCTCGCGCCGCGCCTGGTCGTCGGCGCACATCTCGATCAGCAGGGCGACGGCGCGGTAGTAGACCTCGACCATCCGCACGTGCGGGAACGCGCGCTTGAGCGAGGAGAACGGGAGCAGCACCAGGTCGTGGCGCTGGCGGAGGTGGGCGTGCTCGTGTGCGATGACGGCCGCGAGCTCGCTGCGGTCCAGCACGTCCAGAGCGCCGGCGCTGATGACGACCTCCGAGCGCAGCACGCCGGGCAGGCAGTACGCGGCGGCCGCGGGGTGGTCGAGGATGCGGGCGCCGGGCACCTCGGGGTCGTCGTGGGCGACCAGCCCGAGCAGGTCGTGGTGGCGGCGGCGCACGCGCAGCACCTGCACGAAGGAGGCCACGAGGCCGGTGAACAGGAGCAGCGTGAGGCTCACGGCCAGGATGACCGCCCCGACCTGGGTCGCGCCCAGGGTGGTGCCGGCGATCTCGGAGAGGTAGAGGTTGTGGGTGCCCGCGTCCGCGGCGAGCGCGAGCAGCCCGCCCACGACGCCGCGGCCGTAGGGGGCGAGCCCGAAGGCGAGCAGCGCCCCGATGGTGGAGAAGCCCCAGGCCAGGCCGAGTACCTGCCAGACGATGACGGCCACATAGGGCCCTCGGCGGGGCCACGAGGCCCGACGGAGCCGTGCCGCCGCCGCGAAGCAGCTGACGGCGATGGCGCTGAGCAGCGCGGCACTCACCATTCGGCTACGTCCTCGGCTCGTCGTCTTCCTCTAGAGCGCGCCGGAGCGCCTCGGCCTCACTGCCGTTCATGGACCTGACGAACGCCGCGAGGGCGGCGTCGCGGTCGCCGGTCTCGCCCAGGGCGTCGATCATGAGTTCCGACACGTAGTTCTCACGACTGGCGGCGGGACGGTAGCGCCATGCGCGCCCTTCGCGGTCCCGCGCCACGACACCCTTCTTCGCGAGCCGGTCGAGCACGGTCATGACGGTGGTGTGAGCGAGGTCGCGGTCGGCCAGAGCACGGCCCACATCGCGGACCGTCAGTGGCTCGTTCCGCTGCCACAGTACATCCATAACCGCGCGTTCGAGGTCGCCGAGCCGATTCATGACTCCAAGTCTACTCCCCGTAGTACTACACGCCGTCGCGACCCGCCTTCCGGGCCACTGAGCCGAGTTTTACCCCGCAATAGGGACGGGGATACCCGCATCCGCAGCTCCTTTCCGGGGGACCGGAGGCCGATGCGCTCGCCTTCGACACTGGTCGTCGTCCCGCTGCGGGCTGCGGCACGCCGGTGCCGGGTCCGCCCCATCCGGCGGCGGACCCGGCACCTTGCTCACCCGGCGCGGGCCGGTGCCGCCGGTTCCAGCGGGAAGTGGCAGGCGGCCGTGTGCGCGGGGTCCGCGCCGTGCGCCGCGGCGGCAGGGGCCTCCGCGGCGCAGAGGTCCTCGGCCCGCCAGCACCGGGTGCGGAACCGGCACCCCGACGGCGGGTCGACCGGCGAGGGCACCTCGCCGCGCAGCAGGATGCGCTCCCGGGAGGAGCCCTCCGCTTCCGCCGAGCCCACCGGCGACGGTGCCGAGGACAGCAGGGCCGCCGTGTAGGGGTGGCGCGGGTTGGCGTAGATCTCCTCGGTGCCGCCCGTCTCGACCACCCGGCCCAGGTACATCACCGCGACGCGGTCGGCGACGTGGCGCACCACCGAGAGGTCGTGGGAGATGAACACGTAGGACACGCCCAGCTCGCCCTGCAGTTCCGCGAGCAGGTTCAGCACCTGTGCCTGAACCGACAGGTCCAGTGCGGACACGGGCTCGTCGCACACGACGACGTCGGGCTCCAGCGCCAGCGCGCGGGCGATCCCGATGCGCTGACGCTGCCCGCCGGAGAACTCCTGGGGGTAGCGGCGGGCGTCGCTCTCCCGCAGCCCGACCAGCTCCAGCAGCCGCCGTACCCGCTTGTCCCGCTCGGCCCGGGGGACGAGGTCGCGGTGTGTCCGCCACGGCTCGCCGATGAGGTCGCCCGCGTTCAGCCGCGGGTTGAGGGAGGCGAAGGGGTCCTGGAAGACCATCTGCACGCGGCGGCGCCAGGCGAGAAGTTGCCTCCCGCGCAGCGCGAACGGGTCGGTCCCGTCGAAGCGCAGCGTGCCCCGGTCGGGCCGCTCCAGCATGAGCAGCACCCGGGCCAGTGTGGACTTGCCGCAGCCCGACTCCCCCACGAGCCCCAGCGTCTCGCCGCGCTGCAGGGTGAGGTCGACCCCGTCGAGTGCGCGCAGCGTGGTGCTGCCCGACGCGCTCCTGGGCACCTTGAAGCTCTTGGTCAGGCCGCTCGCCTGGAGCAGCGGCCCGGCCGCCGGCGGCGCGGCCTCAGGCATGCGCCACCTCCTTCCAGTAGTGGCAGGCCGCCGCACGGCCCTGGCCGGTCTCCTGCAGCTCGGGGCGGTGCGCGGCGCAGTCCGCGCGCGCAAGAGGGCAGCGGGTGCGGAACGCGCAGCCGGAGGGGATCGCCCGCAGGTCGGGCGGGCTTCCGGCGATGAACCGCAGCGGCTCGCCGCGGTTCTGGCCGCCCGGCACGGAATCGAGGAGCCCGCGCGTGTAGGGGTGGGCGGGGTCGGCGAAGACCTCGCCGACCGGGCCGGTCTCTACGACCGATCCGGCGTACATCACGGCCACGTGGTCGGCGTGCTCGGCGGCGACCGCGAGGTCGTGGGTGATGAGGACGAGCGCCGTGTCCTGCTCGGTGCGCAGGTCCCGCAACAGCTCCATGATCTGGGCCTGCACGGTGACGTCGAGGGCCGTAGTGGGTTCGTCGGCGAGCAGCACCGACGGCCGCAGCGCCACCGCCATCGCGATGAGCAACCGCTGGCGCATACCGCCGGAGAACTGGTGCGGGTAGGCGTCCACGCGCGAGCGCGGCTCGGGGATGCCGACCCGCTCCATGAGCTCGACCGCCTTGGCCTTGGCGGCCCTGCGGGAAGTCCTCTCGTGGATGCGGAAGGGCTCGGCGAGCTGCGTGCCCACTGTGAACACCGGGTTCAACGCCGTCAGCGCGTCCTGGAACACGATGGCCAGCCCGGGTCCGGCGAGCCGGCGCCGCTGTGCCGCGCTCAGCGCGAGCAGGTTGGAGCCGGTGAGGCGGATCTCGCCGCCGACCACGTCGGCGACCGGGTCGAGCAGCCCGGCGACCGCCTGCGCCGTCATGCTCTTGCCGCACCCGGACTCTCCGAGCAGCGCCAGCGTCTCGCCGGAGCGCACCGTGAAGCTCACGTCGCGCACGACGTGCGCGGTCCCCTCGGGGGTGCGGATGTCGACCGAGAGCCGGTCGACCTCCAGCGCCGCGGCGTCCGGCGTCGGCGCCGCCGCGGTGGTCTCCTTGGCCACACTCATGCCGCTCCCTCCTCTGTCGGTGCCCCGGCGCGGCGCCTGCTGCGCGGCACGGTCAACCGCCAGCGCTGGGCGGGGTCGGTCGCCAGCCGCGCCCAGGACGCCAGGGTGGTCGCCGAGACGGTGGTGATCACGATGGCCAGCCCGGGGAAGACCACGGTCCACCACGCCGTCTGCAGCTCCTGGCGGCCCTGCGCCACCATCAGCCCCCAGCTCAGGTCCGGGGGTTGGATGCCGATGCCGAGGAAACTCAGCGACGACTCCGTGAGCATCACGAAGCAGAAGTCGAGCGTGGCGACGGTGAGCAGCGTGGGCAGCACGGTCGGCGCGACGTGGCGGCGGATGATGCGGCCGCTGCGCGCGCCGAAGGTGCGGGCCGCGTCCACGAAGAGCCGGCTCTGCAGTTCGGCCGACTCGGCGCGGGCGGTGCGCAGGTAGACCGGAATACGGGCGATCGCGATGACCAGGATGATGTTGGCGATGCTGGGCGAGAACACGTAGAGGACGACGACCGCGAGCAGCAGCGAGGGAAAGCTGAGGATCACGTCGGCGATCCGCATGGACACGCTTTCGCGCCAGCCCCGGTGGTAGCCCGCCCACATCCCCCAGACCGAGCCGACGGTCAGCGACAGCAGCACCGCGGGCACCGCCACCATCAGTGTGGTGCGCGCGGCGACGACCAACCGGGCCGCGACGCTGCGGCCCAGCGAGTCGCTGCCGAGCACGAACGCCCAGCCGTTGTCGAGGGTGAACGGCGGCAGGTTGGTCGAGCGCAGGTTCTGCTCGGTGGCGAGGCCGCCGAGCAGGAGCGGCCCGAACACCGCTGCGGCGCCGATGGCCACCAGCACCAGGGCCGCCGCGAAAGCGAGGCGGTCCTTGAGCAGCAGGGCCGCCAGCCGCGGGGACCGCGGCTCCGGCGGCCCCTCCCCCGCGGAACCCGCGGGGGTCGGGGCGCGGGTTGCGACGGCTTCGTCGCCGGTGCGGCCGCTGCGGTCTGCGTGGGTCATGCCGGCACCCCCTGGCGGACGCGCGCGTCCAGCAGCGCGTAGCAGATGTCGATGAGGATGTTGAGGGCGAAGATCGTCAGTGCGGTCAGCAGCACCGCCGCCTGGAGCACCGCGAAGTCGCGCTCCAGGATCGAGTCGATCATCAGCTTGCCGATGCCCGGCCAGCCGAAGATCGTCTCGACGACCACCGCGCCGTTGATCATGCTGACGGTCAGGTCACCGGCGACTGTGAGCGCGGGCGCGGCGGCGTTGCGCAGGGCATGGCCGAAGATGACGCGCTTCTCGCCGGCCCCCTTGCTGCGCGCCACCTTGGCGTAGGGGGCCGACAGCGCCGAGACCATCGATCCGCGCACCACCTGGACGAGGACGCCGAACGGGCGGATGAGCAGCGTGGCGACCGGCAGGACCCACGCCGCCATCCCGTCCGTTCCCGAGGTGGGCAGCCAGTTCAGGGTCACCGCGAACACCAGCACGCACATGATGGCGAACCAGAAGTCCGGCACGCTCGCCGACGTGGACGACAGGAAGCCGGCGACCCGGTCGGCGAGCGAGTTCGGACGGTAGGCGGCCAGACTTCCGATCACCACGGCCGCCGCGATGGCGATGAGCATGGTCGTTCCGGCCAACTGCAGCGTGGCGGGGAACGCCTGCAGAACCGCCTGGGCGGCCGGTTGGGCGGTCCGCAGCGACTCACCGAAGTCCAGGCGGGCGATCTGGGCGAGGTAGTCGGCGAACTGCACGATCACCGGCTGGTCGAACCCGTTGCGGGCGGCGAACTCCGCCCGCATCTCGGGTGTGGCGCTGAGCGGCAGGTAGAGGTTGGCGGGATCGCCGGTCAACCGCGCCAGGAAGAACACGCCCAGGACCACCACGAGGAGCGGCACGGTGCTGGAGAGGATGCGGCGCCACAGGAAGGCGAGCATGGACGGCGATACCTCCTCAGCCCTTCGGCTGCATCTCGCGCAGACGCAGCTCGTCGTTGGTGGCGGAGTTCGGGGTGTAGGACACGTCCGGCGACAGCGCCATGATGCCGGTCATGTGCGCCAGCACCGCGTCGCGGACCACCTCGTCGTTCTGGTAGGCGAGCGCGTCGGCGAAGGCCTCCTGGCGCGCGTCGTCCTCGGCGCCCTCCGCCTTCTCGATCATGGAGTCGAGCTTTTCCGTTCCGTAGCTGCTCTGGGCCCCCTCGGAGCCGTAGATCTGCTCCATGGTGAACGCGGCGTCGCCGGCCTGGTTGCCGTGCTGGGCCTGCAGCAGGGTCGGCCCGGCGTCTGCGGGGAAGGGCCGCAGCAGGTACTCCATCCAGGCGTTGACATCGAGCATCTCGATCTCGACCTTCAGCCCGGCGTCGTTCAGGGAACTCTGTACGACCTCCATCGCCTCGGAGCCCTTGGGGTAGATGCCGTTGCGGCCGATGATGGTGATGGTCGTGTCGACCGGCACACCGTCGGCGCGGGCCTCGTCGATGAGGGACTTGGCCTTCTCCGGGGCGTAGGGCCAGGGCTTCAGGTCGGGGTTGTGGCCGATGACGCCCTCGGGGACGACCTGCCCTGCGGGCCGGCCGAGGCCGGAGAAGACCGACGAGACCAGGCCCTCTTTGTCGATCGCGTAGTTGATGGCGCGGCGCACGCGGATGTCGTCGAGGGGCGCCTGGGTGGCGTCCATGCGCATGTAGGAGGTCTCGTTGTTGAGGAACTCGACCGCGTTGTCGCCGGCGCCGTCCTGCGGGGCGAGCCCGATGGCGACGTCGGCCTCGTTCTGGGAGACCATCGCGGCGCGGATGCTGCCCTCGGCGCGCCACACGTAGCGGGCTGTGGTGTAAGCGGGCTTCTCCCCCCAGTAGCCGTCGTAGCGCTGGAGGGTCAGGTCGACGCCCTGGTTCCACTTCTTCAGTTTGTAGGGGCCGGTGCCGACCGGCTCGCGGACCTTGTCTTCGGTGTCGGTGCTGGTGGGCACGATCTCGACGAACGACAGCCGCAGCGGCAGGATCGGGTCGGGTTCGGCGGTGGTGACTTCCAGCGTGGTGTCGTCGACGGCTTCGGCGGTGAGCTCGGAGTCGCCGAAGATGTAGCCGTCGACATTGCAGCCGATGTCGGAGTCGACGGTGCGGTCGATGGAGAAGGCGGCGGCCTGCGCGTCGAAGGGCGTGCCGTCGTGGAAGGTGACCCCGTCGCGCATGGTGAAGGTCCAGGTCGTGTCGGAGCTGCGCTCCCAATTGGTCGCCAGCGCGGGCTCGAGCTCGCCGGTCTTGGGCAGGCGCTCGGTGAGCGCCTCGGTGATGTTGGAGCGCGTCACGCGGCCAGTGGCGGTGAGGGACGCGTCGCACGGCTCCAGCGTGGGCGGTTCCTCGGGCAGGGCGATCCGGACGGTGTCGCCGGATCCGCCGCCGCTGTCGGTGTTGGCAACGGCGCACGCGCTGCTGGCCAGGAGGAGGCCGGCGGCGGTGAGGGCGCCGGCGGCGCGTACCGGCCGGTGGCCGGTCGCCGGGGTGTGGGGCGGCCTGGTCATGTGTCTCTCCGGGATCGGGTTGTGCGGGGACGGGGGATGCTGAGCGGGACGGCGGTGGACGGTTTCCGGACGGCGGTGGCGGCGCGGGTGCCGGCCGCCGCGGGGCTCATGCGGCCTCGGCGGAGCGGGCGGCCGCCAGTCCGCGGTCGATGATGCGGCCCAGTCGCGCCTTGTGCTCGGGCGACACGTCCGCCAGCGGCGGGCGTACCGGCCCGGCGGACCGGCCGCGGATCTCCAGCCCTGCTTTGACCAGCGCCACGGCGTAGCCGGGTGTGGTGTTGCGCAGATCGGTGAGCGGGACGTAGAACTCGCGCAGCAGCTCGTGCTGGACGTCCTCGTCGCCGCGCTCGCAGGCGGCGAAGAAGGCGGTGGCGACGGCCGGGGCGAAGGCGAGCACCGCGGAGGAGTAGGCGGCGGCGCCGACGGCGCGGTACGCGCGGACGGAGGTCTCGGCGGTCGGCATGCCGTTGAGCAGCGGGAGGCGGCCCTCGGTCACGGTCCTGATGCGCTGCAGCAGTTCGATGTCGCCGTGGCCGTCCTTCAGCGCGACGATGCGTTCGCTCCGAGCCAGTTCGGCCGCGGTCTCGGGCGCGAGGACCGCGGTGGCGCGCTGATAGGGGATCAGGCTCAGAGCAGTGGCGCCGAGGAGTTCGCGGTAGTGCGACAGCAGCCCCGCCTGCGGTCCGACCTGCAGGTAGGGCGGGAGGACGAGGGCGCCGTCGGCGCCCTCGTCCTCGGCCGCGAGGAGGTACTCCCGGGCCACCCGGGTACCGCCGCCGACACCCGCCAGCACCGGGACCGCGCCCCCGACGCGGGCGACGGCCGTGCGCACGACGATGCGGTGCTCCTCCGGTGTCAGCGACGCGAACTCGCCGGTGCCGCAGGCGACGAACAGCGCGCCGGGGCCGGTCTGGAGCATGTCGTCGAGGTGCTCTTCGAATCGGGGGAGGTCGAGTTCCGCCGTGTCGGTGAAAGGCGTGACCGGAAAGCCGAGCAACCCGGTGAGGGAGGCGGCGAGTGCCGCGGGTTCTGCAGGTGAGGGGGGCATGTACAACCTCTTGTCTACATATGAAGACTCCATCTATGCTGGTAAACATGCACATTAGGCGCGTGTTTCAGATGACGTCAAGGGGAGATATGAGCCGGTTCACAGCAGAAGGCGCGGAAACGACTGAGCTCACGGGGGTTCGCACGGTGAAATCCGCCGAGCGGGCCATCGCGGTACTGGAGTACCTCAGTGCCGCCGGCGAGCCGCGATCGCTGCGCGAGGTCCACGGCGACCTGGCCATCCCCCGGGCCAGCGCCTATGCGCTGCTCGTGACGCTGGTCCACAGCGGGTGGGTGGAACCCGACGCCACCGGCTCCAGGTACCGCCTGGGCATCAGGGCCCTGCGGGTCGGCGCCTCCTACGTCGAGCAGGACGACGTGGTGCAGCGTGCCCAGCGCGTCATGGACGAGATGTCGCAGGAGTGGGGTGAGACCGTCCACCTCGCCCGCCTGGACGGCCAGGAGATCGTCTACCTGGCGACCTGCATCTCGCGGCACTCCCTGGCGGTCGTCTCCCGCCCCGGCCGCCGCCTGCCCTGCTGGGCGACCGGACTCGGCAAGGCGCTACTGGCCGAACGCCCCTGGGCGGAGGTCGACGCGCTACTGCCCGAGACGCTCGCGGCCAGCACCGTCAACACCTTCACCGACCGCCAGGCGCTGCGCGCCGAACTGCGGCGGGTGAAGGAGCGCGGCCACTCGGTCGACGAGCAGGAGTCCACCATCGGTCTGCGGTGCTTCGCTGTCACGTTGAACGTGAAGGCCGGAGCAGTCCCCAACGAGGCACTCAGCTTCTCCGTGCCCGTTGTGCGGCTGGACGCCGAACGCGAGCGGAGGATCGTCGCGGCCCTGCTCGACGCCCGCGACCGCATCGTGCGCTGACCTCGGCGCCCCGGGCGCGCGGTACAGGCGCAGCGAGGTTCGCGAGCGTCGAAGTCCGGCGCCGTCGGCCGTTGCCCGCGCGCAGCCGGAATTCCCGCATCGGCGCTGCCCGCCCTCCGAAGCGGGCGCGGCAGCCGGGCCGGCCCCGGACCGTCGGTGCGCGAACGCCCCGATCGCGCGCCGTATGCGGCCGTTTCTCCACGGCACTCGGCCAGCACTGACCCAGCAGCGGCATAGTGGGAAGCAGGAAGGCAGAAGCCTCGGACGGGCGAGGCGGCGCGAGGACGACGAGGAGGCGGCATGGACATCACGCTGGTGCAGGGCGACATCACCGAGCAGCGGGTGGACGCGGTCGTGAACGCGGCGAACTCCTCGCTGATGGGCGGAGGCGGGGTCGACGGGGCGATCCACCGCGCGGGCGGTCCCGAGATCCTCCAGGAGTGCCGGCGACTGCGTGACACGTCTCATCCCGACGGCCTTCCGCCCGGCGACGCGGTGGCGACGGCGGCGGGCGGAATGCCCGCCGCGTGGGTGATCCACACGGTCGGGCCGGTCTACAGCACATCGGAGGACCGCTCCCACACCCTCGCCTCGTGCTACCGGCGCAGCCTGGAGGTCGCCGAAGAGCTGAACGCCGCCGTGGTCGCGTTTCCCGCCATCTCGGCCGGCGTCTACGGCTGGCCGATGGACAGTGCAGCCGACATCGCCGTGGGGTCGGCGCTCGGATCGTCGACTACATTGGGTGAGGTCCGGTTCGTCCTTTTCGGCCGGAGCGCGTACGAGGCCTTCGCCCGCGCGCTCGATGCGAATTCCGGACCCGCCTCTTGACCTCGCCCTTTAGGATCTCGGTGTGTTCACGACCCTTTCCCGCCGGACCGCGGTTCTCGTCGCGTCCTCACTCGTCGTAGCCACGGCGGGCACGCTCGCGGCCGTCCGGGACGAGATGCCCCAGCCCGGCGGTGCGGCCGCCCAAGCCGCCGGAACCGCGCTGCTACCGGGCGCCGACTCGGCGGTGCGTCCGCGCCCCGGCGAGGTGGCGTCCTGCGACAAGGCCGGCACGAACGAGATCGTCGAGGTCCCCGACAAGGGCGCACCCGACGGCAAGCGCCCCATCTGGGTGCGGCGGCCTCCGGGCCCCGACAGCGACGACCTGCCTGTGCTGTACCTGCTGCACGGTTCCACCACCACCCACCTCGACGTCCGCGACGCCGGGGTCGGCGAGGCGCTGGACGATCAGATGTGCCGCACCGGCGTCGAGTTCGTCGTCGCGGCGCCCTTCGGCCAGGAGGTCGGAGGCAGCGACACCGAGTGGGGCGACGCCGCCGACGGCGACTTCGCGATCGAGACGTTCGTCACCGAGAAGGCGATCAAGGCCGTCGAGGGCGACCACACCCGCCCCCGCCAACTGCGCGCCATCGGCGGGTTCTCGATGGGCGGCTACGGAGCGGCCGCACTGCCGCTGCGCCACCCCGAGACCTACGCCCAGGCCGTCAGCTGGGCCGGCTACTTCAAGGTCGACGACCCGAGCGACACCTTCGGCGACAACGCCGGCGCCCACGCGCCCGACCGGCTCCTCGACAAGCCCGGAGTCGGCGACATCCGGTTCATGCTGGTCGAGGGCCGAAACGACCACACCCCGCTGCAGACCGGCAGCATCCACGGCGAAGCCGAGCGCTTCTCCAAGCTGCTGCGCAAGAACGACATGAGCGTGCAGACCATGCATCCCAAGGGCGGCCACACCTGGGACACCTGGGTGCCGACGTTCCCGCGGGCCGTGGACTTCCTGGTCGAGGGCTGGACCGCCTCCGCCGCGAAGGGCGGCTGAGGCCGCGCGGTGCCCGTCCACCGCTCCAGCCGGTCAGCGGCACCGCGGCCCCGGCGTCCGCCCCGGGCCGCCCCGCCGCACGCTGTGGTACCGGGCGCCGCCGCGCCCGCGGTACCTGTGGTGCCGCCGCTCCGCGGTGCGAAAGCCCACCCCGGGTGCCGGAGCACCGACCCTGCGCGGCCATGATGGAACACCGTGCGCCCGCCCCCTGTTGAGTGGAGATGTGAGGCCGTGTACGGCGCACCGCGCCGGGCACGGGGCCGACCCCACAGCCCCCGCACCGGTGCGGAGCCGAGGGGCCGACCTGTTCCACCGGGCCCACGGGCAGACCAACCGACAGCACCGGAAGGGACGAAGCAGTGGTGGCGGACAGCCCTGACGCGCTTGAGACCGGACCCGTACAGCGCTTCCCGGCTCCCGGTCCCCCGGACCGCGGGCGGGGCGCCGGCAGCCCGCTGCCCCGCAGGATCGCCTCGATCAGCCTGCACACCTCCCCCTTGGAGCAGCCCGGCAGCGGCGACGCCGGCGGCCTGAACGTCTACACCGTCGAGGTCGCCAAGCGCTTGGCGGCCCGCGGCGTCGCCACCGACGTCTTCACCCGGGCCACCCGCCCCGACCAGCCTCCGGTCGTGGAAATGCTGCCCGGCGTCACGGTCCGGCACATCCCGGCCGGTCCCTACGGCGCGCTGGACAAGTCGGCCCTGGCGCACTACCTGTGCCCCTTCATCTTCGGCGTGCTGCAGGCCGAAGCCGACAACGAGCCGGACCACTACGGCCTCGTGCACGGCCACTACTGGCTCTCCGGCCGCGCGGGCATGGCCGCGGCGCAGCGCTGGGGCGTGCCGCTGGTGCAGTCGATGCACACTCTGGCCAAGGTGAAGAACCTCGCCCTGGCCAAGGGCGACACCGCCGAACCCGAGTACCGGGTGCGCGGCGAGGAGCACCTGGTGCGCAACGCCGACCACTTGGTCGCCAACACCGCTGTCGAGGCCGGCCAGCTCGTCGAGCACTACGGTGCCGACCCCTTCCGGGTGAGCACCGTGCCGCCGGGCGTCGACCTGGACGTGTTCAGCCCCGGCTCCCGGCGGGACGCCCTGCGCCGGATCGGGCTCGCCGAGGACACCGAGATGCTGCTGTTCGTGGGCCGGGTGCAGCGGCTCAAGGCGCCCGACGTGCTGCTGCGCTCGGCCGCCGCGCTGCTGGAACGCGACCCGTCGCTGCGAGAGCGGCTGGTGGTGGCCGTCGTCGGCGGGCTGTCGGGGTCCGACTACGCCCAGCCGCGCCGTCTGGCGGAGCTGGCGCGCTCATTGGACGTCGCCGACATCGTGCGCTGGGAGCCGCCGCGCTCCCGAGCCGAGCTGGTGTCCTTCTACCGCGCGGCGACCGCCACGGTGGTGCCGTCCTACTCCGAGTCCTTCGGCCTCGTCGCCGTGGAGTCCGAGGCCTGCGGCACGCCCGTCGTCGCGGCGCGCGTGGGCGGGCTGCCCACCGCGGTGCGCGACGACGTCTCCGGCGTTCTCGTCGACGGCCACGACCCCGCCGACTACGCGCGGGTGCTGGAGCGGCTGATCCGCGAACCGGCCCGGCGCGACGCGCTTGGCGCGGCCGCCGTGACCCACGCGGCCGGCCTCGGCTGGGAGGCGACGGTCGACGGGCTGCTGGACGTCTACCGTGGGACCCTGGTCGAGGAGCGGCTGCCGGTGGCCTCGGGCCAGTAGCCCCGCGGGGCGCCGGCCCCGCAGTGCACGCCGGACCCCCGGTCGGCACGGCCGGGCCGCGCGGCACGCGCACACGACCGAGCGGCACCAGGGAGGGAAGGTCACCCGAACATGTCAAGCCGAGCCAGAGCCGACGCCGTCGCCGCCGTGGAGACCGCGCTCCAGGAGTCCGGGCTCGATGCCGAGCGCCCCGACGCGGAGTCGTTCGTCGTCGCCCTGCCCGGGCAGCGCAAGCTCAAGACGGCGGTGTGGCTGAGCGTGGGCGAGCACAGCCTGCTGGTGAAGACGTTCTTCTGCCGCCACCCGGACGAGAACCAGGGCGAGTTCTACCGCTGGCTGCTGCAGAAGAACGACGGCATGTACGGAATGGCGTTCTCCGCCGACGAGGCCGGAGACGTCTACATCGCGGGCCGGCTGCCGCTGACCGGTGTCACCCCCGAGGAGGTGGACCGGCTGCTGGGGTGCGTGCTGACCTACTCCGACGAGAACTTCAACGCCGCGCTGGAGCGCGGCTTCGCCTCCTCCATCCGCAGGGAGTGGGAGTGGCGCTACCGGCGCGGCTACAGCATGCGCAACCTCCAGGCCTTCCGCCACCTGGTGGAGGAGGACGGCAGCGCCGCGGGCTGACCCGCGCTCTCGAACGATTGGCCTAGACCACTGCCCTCCCGAGGGGCGTTCCGGGAGGCGGAGTCGCTAGGCTGGCTGCCATGGCGACTCTGGTTCTACTGCGACACGGCGAAAGCGTCTGGAACGCCGAAGGGCTGTTCACCGGCTGGGTGGACGTCGACCTCTCGGCCACCGGCGAGCAGGAGGCGCGCAGGGGCGGCGCCCTGCTGCGCGACGCCGACTTGCGCCCCGCTATCGTGCACACCTCGGTCCTCAAGCGCGCCGTCCGCACGGCCAACCTCGCGCTCGACGAGGCCGATCTCACCTGGCTCCCGGTGCGGCGCTCCTGGCGGCTCAACGAGCGCCACTACGGCGCGCTGCAGGGCAAGAACAAGGCCCAGACCCGCGAGAAGTACGGCGAGGAGCAGTTCACGATCTGGCGCCGCTCCTACGACACCCCGCCGCCGCCGATCGCGGACGACGACGAGTACTCGCAGGTGGGCGACCGCCGATACGCACAGCTCCCGCCTGAGCTGATGCCGCGCACCGAGTGCCTCGCCGACGTCGTGGACCGGATGCTGCCCTACTGGTACGACACGATCGTCCCCGACCTCGCCGCCGACCGCACCGTCCTGGTCGCCGCCCACGGCAACTCGCTGCGTGCGCTGGTCAAGCACCTGGACGGCATCGATGCGGAGACGATCGCCGGGCTGAACATTCCCACGGGCATCCCGCTGGTCTACGAACTCGACGACGACTACACGCCGCGCAAGCAGGGCGGCGAGTACCTCGATCCCGAGGCCGCCAAGGAGGCCATCGAGGCCGTGAAGAACCAGGGCAAGAAGTAGCCCGCCGTTCGGCACCGGCCCCGGCCCCCTTCGCGCGCACGGCGCCGCGGAGGGGGCCTCGCGCGCCGGAGGGCCGGTCCGCGGCGGAACGAGCCGCCCCTAGTAGACGAGGGCCTGCGCGCCGTCCTCCAGGGCCTCCTCGACGAAGGCGGGCGCGCCGGCGATGCGCACGCCCTCGATGAGGTCGTGCTCGGTGAGGTCGCGCCGGGCCGCGCACTGGGTGCAGACCGTGACCCGGCCCGCGGCCAGAACGCCCTGGAGCAGGTCGGACAGCGGCGCGGCGTGCGGCAGCGAGAAGGACTCGGCGCGGCCGGGCACCGCGTACCAGGCGGCCTCGCCGGTGAGCCAGAGCGAGACCCGGACGCCGCTGGCGGCGGCGGCCGCGGCGACGGTGAACGCCTGGTTGCAGCGTTCGGGTGCATCCTCCCCGGAGGTGGCCTTGATCACCAATGTGCGGTTCATGCGGCCAGCGTAGCGGCCCCGCGGCCCCTGACAGCGCCGCCGCGGGGTACCGCCGTCGATCTTGTAGCCATCGTCACTGGAAATCGTTTTCCATCACGATGGCTACAAGATCGACGGGGCTGGGCCGGGCCGGGCGGTCCGCCTGCCTCCCCCCGGGCACCCGGGCACCCGGGTACTGCGGGTGCTCCCCGGGCTCCGCAGCCGCTCAGGCCGCCCAGGCGAGCATCAGCAGCAGCCCCGCGCAGGCCGAGACCACGGTGCCGCCGCCGAGCAGCAGAGCATCGGTGGCGGGGGGCCGCTCCGGAGACCCTCCGCCGGAGTCGCCGCCGTGCTCGATGCGCAGCCGCCCGTCGGGCGGAGCGGTGAGGCAGGGGCGGCCGTCACGCAGCTCCACGTAGCCGTGCACGGTGACGGCGTCGCCCGGGCGCAGGATCCACTCGCGGTACTCGAACTCGATGGTCTCGCCGCGGAACAGGCCCGAGATGCGGCCCTTCACACGCGGCAGCAGGTCGTCTGCCGGTGCCGGAACACCGCGCTGGGGGCGGCCCACCACCCGCTGCAGACACAGATCGGCGCCGGAGAGCGCCGCGTCCTCGGGGTCGACGAGCACCGGTTGCCGCCCGCGGCCGGCGCCCGCGCCCCCGGCGACGCCGAAGACGTCGGAGGCGCCGTAGTCGGCGATGGAGTCGCACGCGCGCACCCGCACCCGCTCGCCGGCGGAGTCCTCGGTCAGCGACCAGTAGTGGCGAAGCACCTCGTGGCCGTGCCAGACGCACTCCTTGCGGGCCAGCCGGGACTCGGCGGCACCTGCGGGGCCGGGCACCGCCACCCCGGTGACGCTCACTTCGCTGCCGACCCTGGCGGCCAGGTCGCGCGGGCGTACGTCGTCGGCGGCGCGCCGGGCGAGCCAGCGGCGCAGCGCGCGGATGGCCAGCGGCGCGAGGACCGCCGAGCCGAGGAGGAGGGCCACCCCGATGACCAGCATTCCAGGCCGCCTCTCTTCGCTAAGTCGGTGGGATCGGCCGCGTCGGCTGCCGCCTCGTGCGGCGCCGCGGCACTGGCATCTTCTCTACCAGGTTCGGAGATGGCAGCGGACACGCCCGATCGCCGCCGCGACGGGCGTATCCGCACTCTCCGCTCTCCTTCGAGCGGCGTGAACTCCGTGATACCCGGCCGGAGAGGACGCGCCGTGAATAACAGCTGGATCACGGGCCATCGGCGGCGAACACGCGGTGCCACCCCGCCGGCTCCACCGGTGCGCTGCGGCGTCCGGGAGCGGCTACGCTCGGAGACCATGCAGTCAGAGGTGCACCGGGATCTTGAGAAGCTGTCCTTCCTGATCGGCCGCTGGGAGGGCGTGGGCGTCGCAGGCTATGCCGACATGGACGAGTTCCAGTTCGGCCAGGAGGTCGAGTTCAGCCACGACGGCGGGCCCTTCCTCGGCTACCGCAGCCGCGCATGGCGGCTGACGCCCGACGGCTCGCTGGACGAGCTGTGGACCTCGGAGGCCGGGTACTGGCGCTGCCGCCCCGGCCCCGCCGAGGAGACCGCCGGGGACACGCCCTCGATCCACGTCGAGGCGCTCATCACGCACCCGGAGGGCTACTCCGAGATGTACCTCGGCACGGTCTTCGCCAGCAGGGTGGAGCTGACCACCGACGCGGTGCTGAGCACGGAGACCGGCGAGCGGGTGACTGCGGGCAAGCGGCTCTACGGCCTCTTCGGCGAGCAGCGCGAGACCCTGGGCTACGCCTGGGACATGGCAGCACGCGGGCACGACCTGCGGTCGTTCATGTCGGCGCAGCTCAAGCAGGTGAGCTAGGGCCCACCGGAGCCCCGTCGACCAGCGGGCGGCGCCGGCTCCGAGGAGGGCGCGCCCGCCCCGGGGATCGAGGCGGGCCGTGCGCTGGGCGGCCCGTCGCCGCGGGTCCGGCGTCGCGGACGCCCGCCAGGACAGGACGGATCCCCGGGGTGGCCTCCGCCGCGAGGGCGGGACCGCGCCGGATGGACAAAGTCCGGCGACCCGGGGATCTGGGTGTCCACGGTGGATTCGCTAGGGCGAACCGATACCTCGTGTCGCCCTAGCGGGCGGACACCTCGCAAGTCCCAAACGTCTTCACTGTTCGGACCACCTCCTTTCCTGCGTGCCTTCGACAGTACGGCGCACGGCAAGAACGGGGCAAACGGTTTTTTCTGTGCTGCAGGCGCCCTGTGTGCGGCTCCCGGGAGGGCGGGCTCCGCTCCCGCTCGCCGGGCGGCCCTCGCCCCGGCACCGCCCGGCGGGAGGGCGGTGCGGGCGCATACCATCGGAGGTATGACTTCGCCGCTGCTGACGCTTCCCGGTGCCGTCGCCGCCGCCTCACCCGACTCCGACGTCGCCGCCCACTACGGCGAGCCGGTCCAGGAAGGCCGGGCGCTGGAACGCAGCGCCGCCTGGGTCGACCGCGGGAACCGCGGCGTCGTGCGGGTGAGCGGTCCCGACCGGCTGAGCTGGCTGCACGACCTCACCACCCAGCACCTGACCGGCGCCGCCCCCGGCACCGCCACCGAGGCGCTGGTGCTCGACACCAAGGGGCACATCCGCTTCCACCTGTCCGTGCTCGAAGACGGCACCTCCGTGTGGATGCACACCGAGCCGGCCGCGGGCGCCGACCTCGCCGCGTTCCTCGACTCCATGAGGTTCATGCTCCGGGTGGAGATCGAGGACCTCAGCGACCAGCGGGCCGTGCTGACCCTGGGCGGTCCGGACCGCGAGGCCGCGCTGTCCCTGGTGCCCGATCTCGGCGAGGAGGTCCCTGTCCGGCGCACCGACACCGGCACCGACCTCTTCCTGCCTGCCGAATCCCTGGAGCGTGCCGCGACCGCACTCACCGACGCCGGGGTGCGCCCCGCCGGCATGCAGGCGCACGAGGCCGCGCGGATCGCCGACCACCGCCCGCGGCTGGGACTGGACACCGACCACCGCGCCATCCCGCACGAGATGGGCTGGGTCGGCCCCGCGGTCCACCTGGAGAAGGGCTGCTACCCCGGCCAGGAGACCGTCGCGCGCGTGCACAACCTCGGCCGACCGCCGCGGCGCCTGGTACTGCTGCACTTGGACGGCACCGCCGAGCGCCTGCCCGAACGGGGCTCCGCCGTCGAGCTGGACGGCCGGTCGGTGGGTGCCGCGGGCTCGTCGGCACGCCACCACGAACTCGGCCCCGTCGCGCTCGGGCTGGTCAAGCGGACCGTACCGGTCGACGCCCAGTTCACCGTCGACGGCATCGCCGCGGCCCAGGAGGTCGTCGTGCCGCCCGATACCGGCGCCAACGCCGACATCGCGCTGCGCCGCCGCCCGGCCTGAACCCCGGACACCGTCGCACTGCCCGTCCGCGCCCGCCTCCGCGAGTGAGCCCCCTGACATGCGTCCCGCGGGCGGGACCCGGCCCGGATCCATTAGTCTGCTGCTGCGGATTCCCGGCGGAGGCCCCCGCTGCGCACCGCCGCACGGGCCCGATCGGGGGCGGGTGCGGTGCCGACGGCCGCCGACCGAGCGCCGACGGCGCCCATCCGGTGCGCGGCGCTCTCGGCCGTCGGTGATCCGGCCTCTCCTTCACCACCGACGCGTATCGGACACCCAATGGACGACTTGGCAGTAACCCTCCAACTGGTCGCGCTGATCCTGGTCGGCGTCGGCGGCTACCTGTTGTGGCGCGCCCTGAAGGCGCGCGCGCACCGCCGCAGGCTGGAGACCACCCCCAACTACCCGCTGGGCCGGCTGTCGGAGATCGAGACGCTCCCGGAGCGTGCCGAGGTGCTGGCCGAGACGGCGGCCGGCCCGGAAGGGCTGCTCGTCTCGCCGTACTCGCAGACGGAGTGCGTCTGGTTCCGGGTCGAGGTGGTCCACCACCACTACGCCGACGAGACCGGCGACCGGCTGGAGTTGACTCCGGTTTTCGACCTGCACTCGCACCAGCCCTTCACGCTCAAGGACGTGACCGGCTCAGCGCTGTGCCGCCCGCACTGGATCGAGGTGGAACACGCCGACCTCGTGCACGACCGCTTCGACGAGGGCGCCGTGCCGCCCACCGACGCGCTGTCGCCGCCGCACCTCGGCACTGACGAGCGGGGTGTGTGCACCGCGGGCACCAAGGTGGCCGGTCCGGCCGCCCTGACGCCCGGCTGCACGTTCCATGAGTGGGTCCTCCGCCCCGGCGAGCGGGTCTTCGTGCGCGCGTCCCCGCACCGCAAGGAGGGCGGCGTCGTGCTGGTGGGCGGCGAGGACGACCCGATGATCGTCTCGACCCACAACGAGCAGGAGCTGATCCGCGAGGACCGCAGCAAGGAGGTCCTGGGCTACACGGTTCTGCCGGTGGCGCTGGTGCTGCTGGCCCTCACACTGCTGCTGGGCTAGGCTCCACCGGCCGAGCCGGTCTCCTCGGGACTGCCGGCCGGCAGTCCAGCGCGGTCGGGAGGAGGCGGCCGAGCTCCGGGGTGCCGCGGTACGGTGGTTCGCCCACCGCGGACATGCGCCCCCCGCCCGGCCGCCGCGCCCGCGGGCGGTTGCGGCGGGCCGGGCGCGCACAGCGCTACAGCGCCGCCGCCAGGCGCTCTTCGTGCAGGGTCTCGCCCCAGGAGGGGGGCAGCGGAGCCAGCTCTCCCACCCGCATGCGCAGCAGCAGGTCGGCCAGCTGCGGGTTGCGCGGCAGCGCGGGCCCGTGCAGGTAGGTGCCCAGCACCTGGCCCTGGTAGGCGCCCTCGGTCTGGCCGTCGTTGCCGATGCCGGTCAGGGTGCGCGACAGCGGGGTGGCGCCGCGCCCCAGCCGGGTGCGGCCCTGGTGGTTCTCGAAGCCGGTGATGCGGCCGCCACCCAGCTCGGGGGCGACGTCGGCGACGATCTCGCCGACAGCGCGGGTCTCGCCGCGCCCGCTGCGGACGTCCAGGATGCCCACGCCGGGCAGCGGGTTGTCGTCGTCGTCCCCGTAGGTCTCGCCGACGATCTGGTAGCCCGCGCAGACCGCCAGCACCGCCGCGCCGCGCTCGGCGGCGCGCTTGAGCCCGCCGTCGGCGCGGAGCCGGTTCGCCGCGAGGATCTGGGGGCGGTCCTCGCCGCCGCCGAGCAGGTAGACGTCGCCTTCGGCCGGGACCGGGTCGCTGGAGTGCACGTGGAAGATCTCGGTCCGGATTCCGCGCTGCTCGGCGCGGCGGCGCAGGATCAGCGCGTTGCCCTGGTCGCCGTAGGTGCTGAGCAGGTCGGGGTAGATCCACACGATGCGCAGGACGCTGCTGGTGTCGCTCATCAGATGCCCTTCTCGCTCCTACTGGACGCGGCCGTAGTCGGCGCGGATCTGCTGGAAGGCGGTGTAGTTGGCGATGACGTCGATCTTGGTGATGTCGGGGGACTCGGCCTTGACCTTGGCCACGACGTCGCTGACACGGTCGGCGACCTCGAAGGGGACCTCGTCGGTCTCCAGGCGCAGCGCCAGGTCGGTGCGCCGCTCGCCCATCACGAACACCCGCCGGCCGCGCAGCACCGAGTAGTCGACGTCCCACAGCCAGGACGTGTCCTTGCCGTCGGGGATCTGCGCGTTGACCGAGAGGATCACCGGTACCCGCGGCGGGTCCAGGACCGCGAAGGACTCCAGCCAGCCGGCGGGGTTCTTGGCCAGCAGCAGGCGGACCTCGACGCCGTCGGTCACAACGGAGGTGTAGCGCCCGGCGACCGAGCGGATCTCCTGCAGGCGCGGCAGGGACTGCGCGGGCTGGAGGCCGTAGGCCGCGGCGGTGGCCATGGCGATCGCCGCGTTGGCGCGGTTGGCGTCGCCCGGCAGGCTCAGCCGCAGCGGCCAGGTCTGCCCGGCCGGGTCGACCACGGTGTCGGCGTTGTTATCGACGGACCAGGTGGCTTCGGGGCGGCGCATGCCGCATTCCGGGCACTCCCAGTGCGGGTCGGGGTCGCGCTTGAGGTGCCCGCCGCACTCGGGGCAGCACCAGGAGTCCTCTTTCCAGCGCTGGCCGGCCGAGACCCAGGTGGCGTAGTCGGCCCCCAGACCGGCCCAGGCGACGAGGGGGTCGTCGGCGTTGGCGACGACGTGCGCCTGGCTGCGGCCCAGCGCCTCGCGCCACTTCTTGGCCAGCAGGTTGATCTCCGACGCGCGGTCCATCTGGTCGCGGCTGAGGTTCATCAGCACGACCACCGCCGGGTTGGCGGCCTTCAGCACCTGCGGCAGGTACTTCTCGTCGACCTCCAGCACGGCCTCGCGCGCATCGGGGCTGTTCGCCAGCGCGGTGATGTGCCCGGTGGGCATGTTCGCGCCGTGCTCGTTGGTGGCGACGGGGCCGAGCTCCCGCAGCACCGATGCGATCAGCCGCGTCGTCGTGGTCTTGCCGTTGGTCGCGCTGACCAGCGCGAGCCGGCGGCCGCGCGAGAGCTGGGCGAGCAGGTCGGGCTCCACCTTGAGCGCGATCTTGCCGCCGATGACGGAGCCGTCGCCGCGCCCGGTGGCCCGGGACAGCGAGGCCGCGCCCTTGCCCAGGACCGAGGCCAGTTGGGCACGCAAGGGAAGTTCGCTCATGATCCCCACAACGTTCGGAAAAAAGAGAGTGAGTGCGATGCGCCTGGGCGCCAGGCGGTGCATCCCAGACTATTGCCCTGGCCCCACCGCGCGGATACGTGGGAGTCCGCGGCCGGGCCGGGCGCGAGGCGGCCAGGCTACCGGAGTACTCGCCCGCCCGGCGGGGGAGGCGCGGTCGGCGCGGGAACGGCTCCGGCGGGGCGGCGCCGGCGCGCCGCAGCGCACCGGGGACGCTCAGACGGCGCGCCAGTCCAGCCTCTCGGGCGGCGGTCCCAGGTTGGGCGGGGGCTCGTCCTCCTCGGCCGAGGCGCCGCCCGCCCCGGGATCGGCCTCGGCCCCGACCGTCGGCGCCTCGGGGACTTCGGCAACGGTGCTGAGGGTGGCGTCGGGCAGGGTGAGGATGCCCGGGTTGGCGTCGGCGAGCACGGGGCCGTCGGGCCCGGGCAGCACCACGGCGGTCGGCGGCAGCGTGCGCAAGCCGTGCACGTCGGCGCGGTGCTCGCCCACCGCATCGGCCGCGCCTCCCCGCTCGTCCGTCGCCTCGCCGCCGATGCCGGCGGCCTGGGCCGTGGTGCGCCCCCACGTCGTGGCCGCGCGCATGTGGCGGGCGAGGTCCAGCGGTGCCAGCGAGGCGGCCGCGTTGCGCATGGAGACCGGGGCGGTGACGTCCTCAGCGGTGTCGCCGACGTAGCCGTCGGCCACCGAGTCCAGCAGCGCCTCGCCGATGACCTCGGTCAGCCGGTGCAGCCGAAGTGCCGGGGCCCTCTGCTCCGGCCGCGGCCCGGCGCCGGCCGACCGCGCGCCGCCGGTCTCCAGCAGCGCGGGCAGCACCCGCGCGGCAGCGGCGGAGTCGGGCTGGCGCATGGCCACCGGGAAGCGGCCGACGCCGGACAGCCAGTGCTCCGCGTCCTCGGCGACCTCGCGGAACAGCAGCACGAGCCCCGCTCCGGCACCGGACGCGGTCTCGCCCAGCCGCTCCAGGTCGTGGGCCGGCAGCGACTCCGCGCCGGCGACCACCACCGTGTGCTGCCAGGGGCGGGCGGGCGCCTGTTCGGCCGGTGCCCGGGTGGCGCGCAGCTCCAGCAGCTCGCTCAGGGCCGCCACCGTGTAGGTGCCGTAGGCGCGCGCGGACACCTCGCTCAGCGTGCGGTCGGTGGCGATGACCTTCACCTGGGCGTAGGGCTCATCCGCCGCGCGGCGGCCGACACCCTCGAACGGCGCCAGGTGCTGTTCCAGTTCCCAGGCGCGCTCGCGTACCGACCGGTCGTCGCCGCAGCGGTCGCGCAGTTCGGCGCGCCGGTCCTCGGGGATCAGCCCCAGCGCGGGGTCGGAGTCGGACCCGGGGTCGCCGGAGGGCGTGCTCAGCGCCCGCAGGCCGCCGATGAGCTCGGCGATGGTGATCTGCGGGCCCAGCACCTCGAACAGCCGCAGCAGCAGCGTCTCGTCGGCGTCGATGTCGGCCTTGGCGTCGGCGGCGCAGGCCAACGAGGCGAGGATGCGGGCCCGCTGTCCTGCCCCCAGGTTGGTCCCCAGGTTCATCCGCTGCAGGTCGGCCGGGAGCACCCACACCCGCGGGACGACGGCGGAGCGCTTGACCAGAGAGCACAGCTCGGCGGCCGTGCCGCGCCCCGACAGGTCGACGACGGTGAGGTCTCCCCCGACGCGCAGCAGCGAGGCGCCGACGGTGGTGAGCAGCGCGGACCAGCCGGTGTGGTCGCCGCCGGCGACGACGACGGTGTGGGTGCCGTCAGGAGGGCGGACTCCGTACCAGCGGGGCTGGGACTCGTAGACGCGCTTACGGCTCTGCCACCGGGCGTAGGCGCGGGCGTGCTCCTCCTGCCGGTCGCGCAGGTCGCGTTCGCGTGAGGCGCGCTCGGCCTCCAGGCGGCTCTCCTCGGCGCGCAGCCGCTCGCTCGTGACGCGGCGGCCCTGCAGCAGGGCGACGGCGATGGGCAGCGCCACGGCCGCGCACGCCAGGCAGGCGACGAGGACGAACGGGCCCGGCAGCACGCGCAGCGGCCACAGCGGCAGGCACAGCAGGGCGACGGCTCCCAGGACGGCCAGCGCCCCGTACAGCGGGCGGTGGGTGCGCGCCTCGGCGCGGCGCTGGGCCGACACCCACTCCGGGCTGAGGGCGAGGCGGTCGCCGGGTGAAGGGCGCTGCGGAGGCGGGCCGGGTGCGGGCGCCGGCACCTCGAAGCGCCAACCGAGGTAGGTCGGAGTCGGATGGGGTCCCGATGCGGGATCGGCCACCTCGAAGCACCTCCTGCCCGGCATCGGGGCGGCCGGGTCGGCATCGCAGGATATGCGGAGATCGTGCGGAGACTACCGCAGATGTTGGCAGGAGGTCTCCGGGTTGTC
Source organism: Streptomonospora wellingtoniae (assembly GCF_031845375.1). Classification (NCBI taxonomy): domain Bacteria; kingdom Bacillati; phylum Actinomycetota; class Actinomycetes; order Streptosporangiales; family Nocardiopsidaceae; genus Streptomonospora; species Streptomonospora wellingtoniae. The sequence continues at coordinate 69,931 of NZ_JAVREK010000025.1, read as the reverse complement.
ACGACCCGGCCGCGGATCGGTCCAGAGGGTGCTCCGGAGCCCGCGGGGGCGGCCGGGCGGTCGCCGGTCGGCGGTGGACACAAAGCGGGCGCCGGTGCCGGCGGGGTGCATCCCCGCCCGCACCGGCGCCCGCACATAGTCGGACCGCGGCCGTGCTCAGGCGTCGACCTGGAGGTCGACCACCTTTCCGGTCTCAGCGGCGACCTCGTACTCACCGGTGAAGCCCTTCGAGGCCAGCACGCGCACCTTCCAGGCGCCGTCGGCGGCGAAGAAGCGGAACGTGCCCTCCTCGCCGGTTGCCACCTCGCCGACGAAGTCGTCGGAGCTGTTCAGCAGGCGCGCGTAGGCGCCGCTGAGCGGCACGCCGCCACGGCGCACCACGCCCTGGATGACCGCCTGGTCGCCCGCGCCGGCGTCGGCCAGGGCGACTCCCCCGACCGGCGCTCCGCATCCGTTGTCGCTCACTGCGTCTCCTCCTAGGTCGTTGCCGGTCCGGTGCCCGGTCGGCCTCCGGTCCGGTGCCCTGCGCCCGCCGCGCGGACCGGGCAGCGGGCCGTCGCGGCCGCTACTTGGCTTCGCCCAGCTCCACCGGCACGCCCACCAGCGAGCCGTACTCGGTCCAGGAGCCGTCGTAGTTCTTCACGTTGTCCAGTCCGAGCAGCTCGTGCAGCGCGAACCAGGTGTGCGAGGAGCGCTCGCCGATGCGGCAGTAGGCGATGATGTCCTTGTTCAGGTCGACGCCGGCCTCGGTGTAGAGCTTGCGCAGTTCCTCGTCGCTCTTGAAGGTGCCGTCGTCGTTGGCGGTCTTGGCCCAGGGGATGTTGCGCGCGGTGGGGATGTGCCCCGGCCGCTGCGCCGTCTCCTGGGGCAGGTGCGCCGGCGCCAGCAGCTTGCCGACGAACTCGTCGGGCGAGCGCACGTCGACGAGGTCCTTGCTGCCGATGGCGTCGACGACCTCTTCGCGGAACGCGCGGATCGAGGTGTCCTGGTCCTTGGCGGTGTAGGCCGTCGCCGAGCGCTGCGGGACCTCCTCGACCAGCTCGCGGGAGTCCAGCTCCCACTTCTTGCGGCCGCCGTCGAGCAGCTTGACGTTCTGGTGGCCGTAGAGGCGGAAGTACCAGTAGGCATAGGCCGCGAACCAGTTGTTGTTGCCTCCGTAGAGCACGACGGTGTCGTCGTTGGAGATGCCCTTGTCGGAGAGGAGCTTCTCGAAGCCGGTGCGGTCGACGAAGTCGCGGCGGACGGGGTCCTGGAGCTCGGTCTTCCAGTCGATCTTGACGGCGTTGCGAATGTGGCCCTTGTCGTAGGCCGACGTGTCCTCGTCCACCTCTACGAGGACGACGTCCGGGTCGTCGAGGCGGGCCTCCACCCAGTCGGCGTCCACGAGGACGTCGGAGCGGCTCATGGGGAACCTCCATCAATCGTCGGTCGGTCGTTCGTTGCGCCGCGAGGGCGGTCGTGCGGTGCCGGACGCCTCACGGGGTACGGCCCGCCGGGGTCAGCCGGCGCATCAGCAGGTACATCTCACAGCCCAGGCACAGGCCGAAGGCGGCGTTGAGGAAAGCGGCCAGAAGAGCGAGCGCGGTGGCGGCGATGCCCAGCCAGGCGCCGACGGCGAGGTAGCCGACCAGCCCGGCGAGTGCGAACACCAGCCCGACCGCTTGGGCGAAGCGCGGCGGAGCCGGGTCCTCGGTCTCCGGCGGCGGGCCCAGCCTGGGGCGAATCAGCCAGGCGTAGAGCAGGCCGTAGGGCGAGCGCCGGACTCCGGCCGCGACGGCGGCGGCGAAGACCAGCGCCTGGGCCGCGAGCAGCCACACACTGCCGGTGACCAGCACGATCGCCAGTACTGCTGTGGTGACGGCGGCGGCGAAGCGCTGACCTCGCGGGTCGACCTGCATCGTGGACTTACCACCCGGGTGAGTGCTGCTTGCGGAGTCGAGGGGCGGCCGGCGGCCGGACATGCGCGGCGGGCCGAATCAGGCCCCGGGGCGATCGGCTCTAGCGGACAGCACGACAGAGTGCGGTGGCGACGTGGCAGAAGTCCACGGCGCGCCGCTTGGTCAGAAACGGCTCTGTCGGAGAACTCACGCCACTGATGGTACGTGGTGCGCACACGGATGTCACGGGTGGGTCGACTCACAGACCCCCGTCCGGCCTGGGAATCCGCGCTGCCGCCCGCGGTGGGCCGATGCGGCGGGGTCGCGGAGCAGGAGGGGCGGGAGGCTCGGAGGGCTAGGGGATCGCCTCACCCAGGGCCGCGATCACGTCGGGCTTGCGGGGCTGGCCGGCGGCACGCTGGGTGACGCGGCCTCCCGCGTCGAGCACCAGCACGGTCGGCGTGCGCATGACGTCCAGGCGGCGGACCAGGTCCAGGTGCGACTCGGCGTCGACCTCGACGTGGGCCACACCCTCGACCATGGCGCAGACCTCGGCGAGCACGCGCCGGGTCGCGCGGCAGGGCTGGCAGAAGGCGGTGGAGAACTGCACCAGGGTCGCACGCTCGCCGAGTCCGGCGCCCAGGTCGCCCTCGGTCAGCTCCTGCGCCGCCGCTCCGCCTCCGGTCGCGGGATGCCCGCTCGCCGCCTGTGCGTCCATGCCGGATACCTCCCCGGATGCCGACTGCGCCGCCGCCTGCCGGAGGCGCGCCCGGCGGGCGCCGCCGAGGGCGCGGAAGCGACCGTCGAACCGGCGCCGCAGCAGGCCGAAGGCGGTGCCCAGCACGAGGACCGCCGCCAGGGCGGCGGCTCCGGCCAGGGTCTCGGCACCCGCTGCGCCCGCGTCCACGAGGCTACCCCGCAGCGGGCGAGGTACCGACGAGCTCCACGTCTCGCGCCTCCGCCATGACCTCGACGCCGTTGGGCAGGGCCTCGATGCTCTTCACCTCGAGGCCGAACGGCATCTCGGGGACGGGCACCTGCAGTGACAGCATCTGCTCGACGATGTCCATGCCGCCGAGCCCGGTCTGGCCGACCTCGATCTCGGAGGGGGTGACCACGATGGAGTCGTCCTCGACCGACACCTGCAGGTCGGCCGAGACAGGCGTGCTGTACTGACCCAGGGCGAGGTCGCCGGACATGCGCGGCTTGCCGTTCTCGTTCTCGATCACGATGCCCTCGGGCAGGCGCTTCTGCAGCTCGCTGTAGGGCAGCGTCACCTTCGCCTCGGCGGTGCCCGCCACCACGCTCGGCTGGGTCATCAGGTCCGACAGCGGTGCCTTGACGTCGCGCGCCGTGACGTTGACGCGTTCGAGCTGGACGCTGTCGACGATGATCGCCCCGGTGACGATCCTGATCTCGTCGTACTCGCCGCTGACGGCCTGCGTGAGGAAGGGGAAGCCGCCGATGGTGACCTCGGGTTCGGAGGCCATCTCGTACTGCTGCTCGACACGCGAGGCGATCTCGCTCTCCGCCGCGTAATGCAGGCCGCGGTCTGCCACGGCCACCACGATCAGCACGAAGATCACAAAGACGAGGAACTTTCGCATCGGGCTACCAGCACGCTCCTGTTGGGTCCGGCGCCCCGCCCGGCTCCGACATCCGGCCGGCGGGCACGCCACGGCGGCGTCGGAGGGCGCCCAAAGCTCGGTACTTGATCGAAGGGTACTTCACGTGTATCGCAGCTCCGGGCCCGAGGGGGATCTCACGGCGAATTCTGACGAAGCACCCAGGCGCACGGCCCGGTCGGGCGGTCGGCAGGTCCGAGGGGCGGCACCGGCCGAACGACGACGAGGCTAGCGCGGCATGAGCATGCTGGCTAGGTTGTCGGTCGCAGAGGCGCCCGCGAGCGAGAGCTCGATCACGTTGGTGGCGACGACCGCCGCCGCGCTGCGCCTGCCGAACTCCAGCACGTGCGGCTGCTGCTCGTGCTCCTCCATCGCGAGCTCGTCGCGGTAGATCGCGTAGACGATCCGCTGCAGGGGCGCACTGGGCACCGTGTGGCAGGCGAAGAGCAGGGTGTCGGGCTCGTTGCGGGCGACCTCGTCGACGACCTCGTCCGCGGCCTCGTCGAACGCGTCGGCGCGGCCCTCGGCGAGCGTGTAGATGGTGATGACGCCGAGGATGCGCTGCTGCCGAGGCGGAGCCGCCGCTCCCCGGCCCGCCGGGGCGCCGCGGGTGTCCCCGCGGTCGCCATAGGGCTCGTCGTCGTAGTCGTCGAAGTCGTCGTCGTACTCGTCGCGGTCGCGCCGCCGGCGCCTACCCCACACGTCGTCCTCCTCATCGTCTTCGGCGTCGCCGCCGGGTTCGTCGCCGCGGCCGCCGCGGCCCGAGCGGGAGCGGCCGCGGGCCCTGCGGTTCGAACGCTCGCGCGGGGGATCGACGGCCCGCAGGAAACCCACCCACAGGGCCGCAAGAGCACCGAGCATCAGCAGCTGCCCGAGGATACCCAGGCCGAAGCGGCTGACGACGACTTCCAGCAGCACCGCGAGCCCCATGAGCGCGAGCACCGACAGCTCGTGCCGGGCGAGCCGGGGCTGGTCGCGCAACCTCCGTGCCACGACGATCGCGCAGGCCACCAGCGCCACCGCGGCGAACACGTGCACCAGGGCCAGCGCCAGCGCCGGGAGGGTGTCGTAGTGCTCGCGCATGACCGGGTAGTCGTTGTCGAACCGGCCGCGCAGGCGGTCCATGGTGAGCACCACCAGCGGCACGACGCCCAGCGTGGTCACCACCAGGCGGGTGCCGAAGCGCGCCCGCGCGGATCCGACCGCGTACTCGACGGCCCCCCAGCCGACCAGCAGCGGACCCAGTTGCCCGATGCCGATCTGCAGGATGCGGAACGTCGCCTCGTTGAAGCCGAGCAGCGCACCGGGGAAGGCCGCGCTCAGCGCGATTCCGAGCACGACTGCTGAGGCGCCCCAGGCCACGGCGAAGAGCCGCGGCTTTCGGGCGCCGCGGGCGATCAGCGCCGCGCTGGCGCTCCAAGCCACCAGGGCGCAGACGAATGCCAGTCCAACCTCGACCATTCCGCTAATGATGGTGCACTCGGGGCCTCTGCCGTGAATCCGCGGGCATATTCCTACGCCCGAATTGCCCCACTCACCAGTCTTTGAGCAGAATCAGCGGTTTGACATGTGATTTACCTCACGGGATCCGGAGCGGTTTCCGCCGGGTTGTCCGGCGGTGCACGCGGGGGTCTTAGGCTCGGAGGCATGTGGCGCTATCTCCGTCGGCCCGACCGCGGCCGTGCCGTCCTGGCCGGCGAGGCCTCGGCGGCCGCCGCCGAGGCCCGCAGCGGCGGCGCGCTGAGCGTTCCCGCGCCCTCCGGCCCGCCCGCCGGCGCCGACCGCGCCGGTGCGCCCATCGCATTCTTCGACGTCGACAACACCCTGATGCGCGGCGCGTCGATCTACCACTTCGCCCGCGGCCTGGCCGCCCGCGACCTGTTCACCACCCGCGACCTGCTGCGCTTCGCCTGGGGGCAGATACTCTTCCGGGCCAGCGGGACCGAGCAGCCTCAGCAGATCAACGCCGCACGCGAGGCCGCGCTCGCCTTCGTCGCCGGCCACGACGTCGAGGACCTCGTGGGGCTGTGCGAGGAGATCTACGACGACACGATGTCCGGCCGCATCTGGGAGGGCACCCGCCGCCTCGTCCACCGCCACCTCGCTCGCGGCGAGCGCGTGTGGCTGGTCACCGCCACACCGGTGGAGCTGGCCGACATCATCAAGCGCAGGCTCGGACTGGACGGCGCGCTGGGCACGGTGGCCGAGACCGTCGACGGCGTCTACACCGGACGGCTGGTCGGCGACCTGTTGCACGGCCCGGCCAAAGCGGCCGCCGCAGCGGCGCTCGCCCGCCGCGAGGGCGTCGACCTGGACGACTGCACCGCCTACAGCGACTCCAGCAACGACCTCCCGCTACTGGGCGCGGTGGGCCGCCCCAACGCCGTCAATCCCGACGACGCGCTGCGCGGCCACGCGCTCGCCGCGGGCTGGCCGGTGCACGAGTTCCGGACGCACCGCGCCGCCCTGCGCGTGGGCGTACCCGCGGCGCTCACCGGAGCGGTGGCCGGGGGCGTCGCCGCCACTGTTCTGCGCCGCCGCACCCGCCGCTGACCGCGGCGCGGCGCACGAGCGCGGTCCCCGCCCGCGCCCGGCCGAGGCGCTCGCGGCGACCGCTTCAGGATCCCAGCGCCGGACGGGTCCGGTGCGGGCGGCGCGGAGGAGCCGCGTTGTGGCGGCGCGGGCCCCCGCTGTGCTCGCTCAGGTAGGCCTCGAACGCTTCGCTGGAGGTGTAGGAGGGCGACCAGCCCAGCTCGCGCTCCAGCTTGCTGAAGTCCACCACGCGGCCGGAGCACAGCAGCCGGAGCTGGTCGGGCGAGTAGTCGAACTCCCCGCGCCGCGCCAGGCCGCCGAGCATGCGCAGGCCGCGCTCGGGCATGGCGAAGCGCCGCCGCCCCACCCGCCGCAGGCACTGCGACAGCGGCAGGGAGCCGGAGCCCGCCACGTTGAAGACGCCGGCCTTGTCGCTCAGCGCCATCCGGCGCACCGCCTCGACGCCGTCGTCCTCGTGGATGAACTGCATGCGGGGGTCGTAGCCGCGGACCGTCGGCACCAGGCGCAGTCCGAAGTAGCGGGTCAGCGGGGTGTCCACGGACGGGCCGATGAAGCTGGCGAAGCGCAGCACAGCCACCGAGAGCTCGGGGAGGCGCCGGGCGAGGGCTTCCGTGTGCTCCTCGACCTCCGCGGCGTTGTGCGCGTAGGCGGAACGGGGCATGCTGCGCGCCTCGCGCTCTTCGGTGCACAGGAGCGGTCCGTGGCCGGACTCGCCGTAGACGGCGGCGCTGGAACGCACCACCAGGCGTGCGACCGACTCCGAGCGCTGGCAGCCGGCCAGCAGCTGCATGGTGCCCAGGATGTTGCCGTTGCCGGTGGCCGATCCTCCACCCGGAGCGCTCCCGGCGGGAGTCAGCCCCAGGTGGAGCACGGTATCGGCACCGGAGTCGACGACGGTCTGCGCGATGCTGCCGCCGTGCAGGTCGGCTGAGACGTGCTCGACTGCACCCAGCGGACGGCGCAAAGGCGCCGCATCCACGCCGACGACCCGATCGACGCCGGGGTCGGCGGCCACGGCCTCGGCCACGCGGGCCCCCAGATGGCGGGAGACTCCTGTTACCAGTACGATGCGGCCCATTGGACGCGCCTCCACGATCGACTTCCTCCACACGGCTGAAGCCGGTGGACTGCGGTCGGCGAGGGCACCGACCGGTGCGGTACTTCCTCGCGGTTCCCGCTGGTTCCCGCTTCCGCCGCCGAGGTCACCGCAGGCTGGTACGGCGTTGTCCGCGGCGCGGCGGCTCCCGGGAAACGGCCGACCCGGCACCGGAGCCGGACCGCGCCGCTGGAAGGCCGGTCAGGGGTTCTGACGGGGACTTCCGAGGGGTCTTCACTCCCGGAGTCCGGGAGAAGGAGGTCTCCGCGGCGACCGCGCCGCCGCAGCGCCCGGTGCCCGCGGAGAGACCGACCTCCGGCGAAGGTCCCGGCTACTTCTTGTTGCGGCGCGCGACCCGGGTCCTCTTCAGCAGCTTGCGGTGCTTCTTCTTCGCCATGCGCTTGCGGCGCTTCTTGATGACGGAACCCATACGGCTCACCTCTCGCCAGCGGACCAGATGACACGACGGCCCGCCCCACCCGCTGCACATGAGGCAGCGCGCGTGCGGAACCGGCGGAAGAATGCGGCGGGATCCGTCGCAGTGACGGGCGCGCGGGACCGCGCTCCGATGAAGGACGCCGCACCCGAGAGACCAGCCTACCGCTTGGCGCGACGCGGTCGACGCACAGGCCGCCCTCGCCGGCCTCTCCCCCGCTCACGAACACGGATGCGGTGCGCCGAATTCCCCTCCGCCGACCCCGGTACCGGCGCCGCGCGCAGCCGGATCCGCACTGGGCGGGCGCCGCCCGAAGCGGCACGGGCGCCGCGTCAGGCGCCCGGAACCAGGGGGCCGCTGCGGCGGTAGAGGTCGGCCGCCGGCTCGGCGTAGCCCACGCTGACCAGCTTCTGGTCCTCGAAGGTCAGCGACGTCACGCTGGCCAGGTTGCACTGGCGGCGGTCGGGACGGTGCCAGAGCCGCTTCTTCTCGGCTGCCCGACGCGCCATCCAGATCGGAAGCTGGTGGCTCACGCAGACCGCCTCGCGCCCCCAGGCCTCCTTGCGCACCACCTTGATGACGTCGACCATGCGGGCGACGATGCCCGCGTAGGGCTCGCCCCACGAGGGCCGGAAGGGGTTGTAGAGCCGGCGCAGCACCTGCAGATCGCGGACCGAGCGCGACGACAGGGCCATGCCCTGGAAGGTGTTTCCGGCCTCTATCAGGCGCTCGTCGAGCCGGACGCCCACGCCGAACTCGTCGGCGACCGGTCGGGCGGTCTCCTTGGCGCGGTCGAGGGGCGAGGTATACAGCGCGGCGATGTCACGCCCGGTGAACCAGTCGGCCGCCAGTGCGGCCATCTCCGCGCCGTTCCCGCTCAGGTGGAACTCCGGCAGCCGGCCGTAGAGGATCCCGTCCGGGTTGTGCACTTCGCCGTGCCTGAGGAGATGGACAACGGTGGTCGTACTCATGTGCGCGGGACCGATTCCCTTCCGATCGTCGTGGGGCTGCGCCGGGCGGCGCGCGCGGCCCGCCGGGCGGCTGCGGAGCGGGCGGCGGTGCGCAGCGCCGGTGGCACGCGCGTCGCCCGCCGACCTCGGCGGCGGCGCCGGCGCCGCTCTACCAATCTATCGAGCGCGTACGGGGCGGCGCCCACTGCGCCCGGCACAGCCGCCCGCCCCGGGGCAGCGGCGGGCGGTCGCCGCTCCGGCGCCCGCGCGCGGCGCGAGTCCCGACGCGCCGGGAGCGCCCGATCGCGGCGCGGCTCAGACCTCGGCGGCGGCTCGCGCCGCCCGGGGCAGCGCGCCGAGGATGCGCTCGACGGCGGTGTCGTCGTGCGCGGCCGAGAGGAACCAGGCCTCGAACGCGGCGGGCGGCAGATGCACGCCCTGGTCGAGCATCGCGTGGAAGAAGGCGGCGAACCTGTCGAGGTGCTGGGCGCGCGCGCCGTCGAAGTCGGTGACCTCCTTGCCGGTGAAGAAGACGGTGAACAGGCTGCCGCCGCGCTGCACCCGGTGCTCGACCCCGGCCGCGCTCAGCTCGCGCTCCACGGCGGAGGCGACCCGGTCGGCGGCGGCGTCGATGCGCGCGTAGGCCTCGTCGGTGGCGTTGCGCAGCGTCGCCAGGCCGGCCGCGGTGGCCAGCGGGTTCCCCGACAGCGTGCCCGCCTGGTAGACCGGCCCGGCCGGGGCGAGCAGCTCCATCAGCTCGGCACGGCCGCCGAAGGCCGCCGCGGGCAGGCCGCCGCCCATGACCTTGCCGTAGGTGACCAGGTCGGGGGCGACGCCCTCCAGCCCGTACCAGCCGGACCGGCTGACGCGGAAACCGGTCAGCACCTCGTCCAGCACCAGCAGCGCGCCGTTGGCCGCGGCGATCTCCTTCAGACGCGCGTTGAAGCCGTCGCGGGGCGGCACAACGCCCATGTTGGCGGGGCAGGCTTCGGCGATGACGCAGGCGATGTCCTCGCCCTGCTCGGCGAACACCCGCTCGACGGCGGCGATGTCGTTGTAGGGCAGCACCACGGTGTCGGCCGCACCTGCGCCGGTGACCCCGGGCGAGTCCGGCAGCGCGAAGGTGGCCACGCCCGAGCCGGCGGAGGCCAGGAGCGCGTCGACGTGCCCGTGGTAGTTGCCGGCGAACTTGAGCACCTTGCTGCGGCCGGTGGCGGCGCGGGCCAGGCGGATCGCCGACATGGTCGCCTCGGTGCCGGAGTTGACCAGCCGGACCTGCTCGACCGGGGTGCGGGCGACGATCTCCTCGGCCAGTTCGACCTCGCCCGCGGTGGGCGCGCCGTATGAGGTGCCCTTGGCCGCGGCCTCGGTCAGCGCCTCGACGACGGCGGGGTGCGCGTGCCCCAGGATCAGCGGGCCCCAGGAGCAGACGAGGTCGACGTAGGTGTTGCCGTCGACGTCGGTGAGGTAGGGGCCCTCGCCCGAGGCCATGAAGGGCGGCGTGCCCCCGACCGCCCCGAACGCGCGGACGGGCGAGTTCACCGCACCGGGGACGACGGCGCTGGCTCGCTGGAACAGCTCGGCGGAAGTCTCTCGTGTACCCACGTCCCCAAGTGTGGCAGGAGGCGCACGCCCCTTCGCGCGGGTCCCGCCGGCACCGCCCGGACCCGCACACCGCACTCCCGCCCGGCGTGCGCACCCGGAGGTGCTGCGCGCCCACCTGCTGTAGGCGGGCCCGCTGCGGGTCGCCCCGGGTTCCCGCCACCCGGCGCGATATCAGTAGGTTGTGACGGCACGGCACACCGACTGCGAGGGAAGCGCCCTATGACCGAGGTCTTCGCCACTGCCGACCTGATCGACGCGCACGGCGACGCGCTGGCCAGCTGCGAGACGCAGTTCCGCCGGTTCGGTGCGCGCAGCGCCTTCCACGGCCCGATCGCCACGATCAAGTGCCACGAGGACAACGCGCTGGTCAAGGAGCAGCTCGGCCAGCCCGGCGAGGGCTGGGTGCTGGTGGTCGACGGCGGCGGCTCGCTGCGTACGGCACTGATGGGCGACCTCATCGCCAAGTCCGCGCAGGAGAACGGCTGGGCGGGCGTCGTGATCAACGGTGCCGTGCGAGACGTCGCCGAACTGGCCCGCCTGGACCTGGGGATCAAGGCCCTGGGCTCCAACCCCCGCAAGTCCGCCAAGACCGGCGCTGGGGCGCTCGACTCCCCCGTCGCGTTCGGCAACGTCGTCTTCGCGCCGGAGACCTGGCTCTACAGCGACGACGACGGCATCGTGATCAGCGAGGAGAAGCTCGACGTGCCGGAGTAGGGGTACACGCGCAAGGCGACCGGACCGCCACGGCAGCGGCACGGCATGCGAGGGGGACGGTGGACGCGTACGGGCGGCGATCGGCCGGGGCGGGCGGAGCGGAGTGGCGCCGGCCGGTCCTGGGCGTCGACATCGGCGGGGTGGTCATCCAACGGACCGGCGACGAGGGCGACACCTCGTTCTTCGGAGAGACGCCGATGCTCACTCCGGCCGTGCCCGGTGCGTTCGACGCGCTCGCCGGACTGGCACGGGACGAGTTCCGCGACCGCGTCCATCTGGTGTCCAAAGCCAAGCTCGCCACCGTGGACCGCACCCTTCGCTGGCTGGACCTGCACGACTTCACCGAGCGCACCGGCATCCCCGTCGACCGCCTGCACTTCGTCCCCGAACGCGCGGACAAGGCGCCGGTGTGTGCGCGGCTGGGCGTCACGCACTTCGTCGACGACCGGATCGACGTGCTGCGCCACCTGGGGGACGTGCCCTACCGCTACCTGTTCACCGGCGGAGGCGGCACGGAGGACCCCGCCGCGATCCCGGAGTGGGCCCGGCAGGCCGCCGCCTGGACGGAACTGGCCGAGGTCATCCGCCTCTCCGTGCGCGCGACGCGCGGCGGGGGGTAGCGCGATGCCGCCGGGCCGCTCGCAGGCGGTCGGCGGCCGCCCGCCCTTCTGGCCGGGGAACGGCCCGACTCAATTCCAGCGCAACGACTGGCGGCGCACAACGCCCCAGGGATTGCGCAGCAGACCGGGGTCGGAGAAGGGGTCGCCGTCCACGAGGACCAGGTCGGCCGGGGAACCGGGGCGCACGCGGCCGGCGCCGGGAATCCCGAGTGCGTCGGCGGCCGACGACGTCGCCGCCTTTAGCGCCTGCAGCGGGCTCAGGCCGTAGTCCCGCAGGGTCGTGATCTCGTCGACGAGGCTCGGGTGGGCCATGCCCGGCGCGCCGGCGTCGGTCCCGGCGATGACCGGAACGCCCGCCTCGATCGCGAGGGCGACGCTGCGCCGGTGCGCCTCGACCACGTCGCGCGCCTTGCGCACCGCGTAGCCGGGCGCCCCGCCGTCCGCCATCCGGCGGTACACCTCCGCGGTGGGGCACAGCACCGTGCCCCGGCGCACCATGTCCTCGACCACGTCCTCGGCCAGGAAGACGCCGTGCTCGACGGTGTCGATCCCGGCCCGGACCGCGTTGCGCACCCCGTCCTCGCCGAGGGCGTGTGCGGCCACCCGGCGCCCGCGGCGGTGCGCCTCGCCGGCCAGGGCGGCCAACTCCTCGTAGGTCAGCTCGCTGGCGCCGACCTCCTCACCGTCGGATCGGCCGTAGACGCCGCCGGTGGCCGCGGTCTTGATCACCCCGGCACCCTTGGCGACCTGGCCGCGGACGCCGCGGACCACGGCGTCGGGCCCGTCGCAGGGGATCCCCCAGAACGGGTCGTGGCCGCCGGTCATGATCACCGTCTGGCCGGCGGCCACGATCGCGGGCCCGTCGAGGTGGCCCCGGTCCACGGCCGCCGCGAGCGTGATGGCGACGTCCCAGTCGCCCCCGAGGTCGCGGACCGCCGTGATCCCGGCGGGAAGGTAGGCGCGGGCGTGCTCGGCCGCCCGGACGGCAGTGAGCTGCTCGCCGTCCCGGGCGACGTGCGCGACCGGGTCGGTGCTGCCGTCCCACACCAGGTGCACGTGGGAGTCGACCAGTCCGGGCAGGACCGTGCCGCCGGCCAGGTCCACGCTGATGTCCTCGGCACCGGCCCGCGCCGCACCCGGCTCCACGACCTCGCGCACCAGACCGTCCTCGCACACCACGTCGGCGGGGCGCGCCTCGGCGGAGACACCGTCCCACACCCGGCCGTCGCGGAGCACCAGCAGGGGCGCCATCTCAGGGCCGTCCCGCGACGAGGGCGCCGCCCTGCAGGACGGCGTGCAGGTGGTGCTCGGGCTCTGCCAGGACCGCGGCGTCGGCCAGCGGGTCGCCGTCCACAAGCAGGATGTCGGCGACGGCACCCGGCGCGACCGTGCCCAGCTCGCCCTCGCGGCCCAGCAGTTCGGCCGCGGTCACCGTCGCCGAGCGCAGCACCTCGTGCGCGGGCTGGACGCGGCCGCGGATGCTGAACTCGCCGCTCTGGTGGGAGTGCATGCTGCCCAGCAGGTCTGTACCGAAGACCAGCCGGACGCCGCCCTTCCAGGCCAGCTCCAGGGCGTGCAGTCCGGCGTCGAGCACGTCGCCCACTTTGGCCTGGCCGGCGGCCGGCAGGCCCGCTGCCGCGCCCTCGCGGTGCAGGTACTCATAGGTCACCAGCGTGGGCACCAGGAAGGCGCCGTGCTCGACGAACCTGCGCACGCTGGAGTCGTCGATGAGGTTGCCGTGCTCGATGCAGCGGACACCGAGCTCCAGGGCGCGGTTCACCGCGCCGGCCGTGTAGGCGTGACCGGTGACGTAGCGGTTGGCGTTGCCCGCCTCCTCGACGGCCGCCCGAACCTCCTCGGCCGAGAACTGCATCGAGTCCACCCGGTCGGTGGGCGAGGCGACGCCGCCGGAGAGCATGAGCTTGATGTGGTCGGCCCCGGTGCGCAGCTGGTTCCGGGCGCCGCGGCGCACCTCGGAGACTCCGTCGCAGACCAGGCCCATGGTCGGGCAGCAGGCGTGGTCGTCCAGCACCTGCCGGCCCGCGCTGCGCAGGTCGGCGTGCCCGCCGGTCGGCGACAGGGCCTTGCCCCCGAATACCACGCGCGGGCCGGCCCAGAGGCCTTCGGCGACGGCCGCGGCCACACCGTGGTCGGCGCCGCCGACATCGCGCACGGTGGTGAACCCCCGGCCCAGCATTCCGCGCAGGATCCGGCTCGTGTGGGCCGCGACGTAGTATGGGGACTGCTCTGCGACTCCCGCGAGGTCGGCGCTGGCAGCGGTGGTGTGCACGTGGGCGTCGACGAGGCCGGGCACCAGGTGCCGCCCGGCGGCGTCGATCTCGTCGGCCGACTCCGGCGCCCGGAGCGCCCTTCCCACCTCCTCGACGCGGCCCTCGTGCACCAGCACGTCGGCCCCGCGCGCTTCGCCTGTCGCGGCGTCGCATACCACGCCGCCACGGATGATGAGAGTGTTCGAGGTCATGAGTTCCCTTCCCGCAGCCCTGCCGGGCTCTCGGCTGTCCGCATCCTGCCAAGCGCCGCCTTTGAATGCAATAGTTGTTGCATCATGGTGGACATGAGTAGCGGCGAGAGCGGGACGGGAGCGGCGCGCCGGCAGGCGCTGCCCGGCTGGCTGACGTCGCGCCTGGAAGGCAGGCGGCCCGCCGCCGGCGCCCGGCGGGTGCTTGCGGCGATCGCCACCCAGCCTCGGCAGATGTCCTATGCCAGTACCTCGGCGGCGGCCGGCGCGGCCGAGGTCAACGTCGCGACGGTGGTGCGCACCGCTCAGCAGCTGGGCTTCAGCGGCTGGCCGGCGCTGCGGTCGGAGATCCGCTCGCGCTACCTGTCGGGGCTGTCGGCCTCGGAGGTGCTCAGCGAGCACAACGAGGACGCCGGACAGGGCCCGGCGTGGTCGACGCTGCGGCGGGACCTGCACAACCTGCAGGACCTCGCGCGGCTGCTGGACGAGGAGCAGATCGAGCGGGTGGCCGGGCTCATCAACCGGGCGGGAACGACGCTGGTCCTGGGCTCGGGCAGCTTCGGGGCGCCCGGCCTGCAGCTCTCCCACCTCGCGCAGACCATCGGCCACGACGTCCGGTTGCACCGGATCGGCGGGACCGCCCTGTTCAACGCGGTCTCGCTGCTGCGGCGGGGCGACTGCCTCGTGGTCTTCCAGCTCTGGCGCACTCCGCACGAGCTGCTGCACGCCATGCAGGTGGCGGCCGAGGCGGGGGTCTCCGTCGTCCTGGTCAGCGACCAGGTCCGCGAAGACCTGACCGAACTCGCCGACGAGCTGGTGGCGATGCCCAGCGAGGGCGCCAGCATGTTCCCCTCGCTCGTGGCCGCGACCACGGTCGTGCAGTCGGTCGTCGCCGCCCTTGTGGCCGGCGATCCGGCCGCCGCCGCGGACTGGAGCGACGGGGTCGAGCGGCTCTGGTCGCGCTACGGCCTCTTCCCCGATTCCGAAGATCGTCTGCAATAACTATTGCGTTCTGGCGGTCGGAGCGGGTTTCATGGCTCCACCCGACGACGGGTTCCCCCTGGCCAGCCGGGTCACGCGCCCGCCCGGCCGTCCTTCGACCGCCCCGGAGGCGTCCATGCAGACGACCCATGTGCTCGTTCTCGTTCTCTACCTGCTCCTCATGGTGGGGATCGGCGCCTGGTTCAGCCGTTCGAAGGAGGTCTCCACCGGGGACGACTTCGTCTTCGCCGGCCGGAACCTGCCGCGCCCGGTCATGATCGGCACGCTGCTGGCCACGTGGGTGGGTTCGGGCACGATCATCGGCGGTGCCAGCTTCGCCTACAGCTACGGCCCCCTCGCCTCGATCTTCTTCCTCGCGGGCACACCGGTGGGCATCGCCGTGCTCTACGGCCTGGCGAGCCGCATCCGCCAAGGGGCGGCCTACACCGTCCCCGAACTGCTGGAGCGCCGCTACGGCGTATCGGTCCGGATGATCGCGGCCGTCATCACCGTGCTCGCCTACACCGGCATCACCGCCTACCAGTTCACCGGCGGCGGCCAGATCATCAGCGTGATCACGCCGCTCTCCCCCGAGCAGGGCGCCGTGGTCGTGGCGCTGCTGGTGACCTTCCTGGCGGTGGGCGGCGGCCTGAAGTCGGTCGCCTGGAGCGACTTCCTGTCCGCGCTGATCATCGTGGCGTGCCTGCTCGCCGCACTTCCGCTGGTGCTCGGCACAGACCTCGGCGGCGTCGGCGAGTACTGGCGGGACCTGCCCGACGACTACCGGACCCTCAGCGGCGGCCTGGGCGCACTGCAGCTGCTCGGCTACTTCCTGCCGCTGTTCCTGCTGATCCTCGCCGACCAGAACATGTACCAGCGGCTCGGCGCCGCCCGCGACGGGGCCGAGGCGCGCAGGTCGACCGGCGGGTTCTTCCTGTCCAGCTTCCTGGTGACCGTGCCGGTCGCACTGCTGGGTTCGGCGGCGTTCGTCCTGATGCCCGGCATCGAGCCGGACTCCGCGGTGCTGTCGCTCGCCGGCGAAGGGTACCTGCCCGTCCTCATGGGCGGCCTGCTGCTGGCCGGCGCACTGGCCTTCATCATCACCACCGGCTCCTCGTTCCTGCTCTCCGGCGCCGGAAACGTCGTCTACGACGTGACCCGGCGGCTGCTCGGTGTGCAGATGGACGACCGGCGGCGGCTGCTGGTCCACCGCCTGGCCGTGCTGGGGATCGGGGCGGTGGCCTACGTGCTCGGCCGGTTCTTCCCGACGGTGCTGGAGCTGCAGATGTACTCCTACACCGTCTACGGCGTGGCCCTCGCACCGCCCGTCCTGGCGATCTTCCTGTGGCGGCGCGCCAGCAAGTGGGGCGCGCTGACCGCCATGCTTCTCAGCACCGTCGTCACCATCGTGTGGGAGCAGCTGGGGCAGCCCTACGGCGTGAACTCGGTGCTCGTCTCCCTGCCGGTGTCGCTGGTCACGCTGGTCGCGGTCAGCCTCGTGCTGCCCGACAGCGGTGTCCCTCGGACCGAGATGGCCGCCGACGCCGAAACCGCCGACCCGAAGGACTGAGATGACCCTCGACCTGACCGCGTTCCGCGTCCTGAGCTTCGACTGCTACGGCACGCTCATCGACTGGGAGCAGGGCATCACCGCCGTCCTGGCGGACTGGGCCCGCGAGCAGGGCCTGGACCACGGCGGCGAGGAGCTGCTGGAGAGCTACGCCGGCCACGAGGCGGCGGTGATGCGCGAGCACCCGGCGTGGCTCTACCCCGACGTGCTCGCCGAGTCCTTCGTCCGCACGGGATCCTCCGCGGGCGCCGAGGTCGGCCGCGACTGGGCCCGCAGGCTCGGCGGCTCGGTCGGCGACTGGCCCGCCTTCTGCGACTCGGCCGAGGCCCTGGCGCGGCTGCGCCGCCACTACGACCTGGTGATCGTGAGCAACGTGCACCGCGAGGGGTTCTCCGGCAGCGACAAGCACCTGCGCGGCGGCTTCACCCGGATCGTCACGGCCGAGGACGTCGGCGCCTACAAGCCCGCCGACCCCCACTTCGAGGCGCTGGACGCGGTGCTCGACGAGCTCGGCTGTGGGCGCGAGCGGCTTCTGCACGTGGCTCAGAGCCTCTTCCACGACCATGTGCCGGCCCGCCGCCGAGGGCTCGCGTCGGTGTGGATCAACCGGCGCCACGACCGGCCCGGCTGGGGAGCCACTCCCGAGCCCGCCGACGAGTGGCGCTACGACGCCGAGTTCCCCTCCATGGCGGCCTTCGCCGACGAGGCCGACCGGCAGCACGCGTAGCGGCCGGGGCGGCACACGCCGGGGAACGAGCCGTCCGGACTACCCGCCGCACATTCCTGTATCCCTGGAGTGAACACGCCGCACACCCGGGAGGGGCGATCACCATGGGACGCATCAAGGTCGGCAGTGAGAACAGCACCGACATCGAACTCCACTACGAGGACAAGGGATCCGGTCGGCCGGTGGTGCTGATCCACGGCTACCCGCTGGACGGCGACTCCTGGGAAGGACAGGTACCGGACCTGCTGGACGCCGGATACCGGGTCGTCACCTATGACCGGCGCGGCTTCGGCAAGTCCAGCCGCCCCGCGACCGGATACGACTACGACACCTTCGCCGCCGACCTGAACATCCTCCTGGAGACCCTCGACCTGCGCGACGCGGCCCTGGTCGGGTTCTCCATGGGCACCGGCGAGGTCGCCCGCTACCTGGCCTCCTACGGCTCCGCGCGCGTGGCGGAGGCCGCCTTCCTGGCCTCGCTGGAGCCGTTCCTAGCGATCACCGACGACAACCCCGACGGCGCCGCCCCCATGTCCTTCTTCGAGGGTGTCGCCGCCGCGGCCAAGGAGGACCGCTACGCCTTCTTCACCGGCTTCTACCAGGACTTCTTCAACCTCGACGAGAACCTCGGCGACCGCGTCAGCGAAGAGGCCGTCCGCAACGCGTGGAACGTCGCGGCCGGCTCCGGGCCCATCGCCGCGGCCGCCGCCCCGCTGACCTGGCCCACCGACTTCCGCGCCGACATCCGCCGGATCGACGTGCCCGCCCTGATCGTCCACGGAACCGCCGACCGCACCCTGCCCATCGACGCCACCGGGCGCCGCTTCGCGAGGGCGCTGCCCGACGCACGCTACATCGAGATCGAAGGCGCGCCGCACGCGCTGCTCACCACACACACCGCTGAGGTCAACGACGCCCTCCTGGGGTTCCTCGGCCGGTGATCCGCGGGTGCCGGGCGCGGGGCCGCCGCGCCCGGCGCCGGCCCGCCGCAGCGGTCGGCCGCCCCGACCTAGGACGGCAGGAACTCCTCGCAGGAGTCGGAGAGGATGTCCAGCACGGCGATGGGGTCGGGCAGCGACGGCGCGCCGGCGGCGTCCGGTGCCTCCGGTGCGCGGATCCAGGCGACGGGGTTGCCCGAGGGAAGCCGCGAAGGGGCGGCCAGCACGTAGCTGTCGCGGCAGTGCCAGCGCAGCCCGGGGGTCTCCTCGATGCTCTCCGGTACGCAGTCCAGGTGGCAGGACCACCACTCGTCCTCGTCGGCGGGCGAGCGCGTCGCCACGAAGAACAGGTAGCGCTGGGCGTCGACGGCGGCCACCGGACCCGCTTGCAGCCCCGCGCGCCCCATCCGGGCCAGTGCCATGACGCCTGCACCCGCCGGCACGTCGAAGACGTCGAAGACCCGGCCGGTGGGCAGGATGACGTTGGCGCCGCTCGCGGCGCTCCACCACCGGGTGATGACCTCGCGGTCGGTGGTGGCCTCCAGCCCCCACGTCGCCGAGACCGGGTGCGCTCCGGGGTCGGGGCAGCCCACGCGGTCGCAGCCGCAGGCACGCCCGCTCGACCCCGACGGCGCCGCGCCGCGGCACACCGGCCATCCCAGGGCCGCGTAGCTCAGCGCCGCACTGAGCATGCCGTCCGACGAGCGCCGGCGCCTACGCCGCTGCAGGACCTCCGCCACGATTGCTCCCCGTTCGTCTGATCGCCGGTCGATTCCCGTGGTGCTTCCCGCATCCCCGGCCTCGACCGCGATCCGGGGGAAACGGTGTGTCCCCCGCTCAGCGGAGCAATCGTGCGGCCTCGGTCGCCCAGTAGGTCAGGATCTGCCCGGCACCTGCGCGGCGGTAGGAGAGCAGCGTCTCCAAGATCACCCGCTCGCGGTCCAGCCAGCCCTTCTCGACGGCCGCCTCGATCATCGCGTACTCGCCGCTGACCTGGTACGCCGACACCGGTACGTCCACCCGGTCGGCCACGGCGGCGACGATGTCGAGGTAGGCCAGCCCGGGTTTGACCATGACCATGTCGGCCCCCTCAGCGATGTCCAGCTCCGCCTCGCGCAGCGCCTCGCGGGCGTTGGCGGGGTCCTGCTGGTAGCCGCTGCGATCGCCGAACTGCGGCGCCCCCTCGGCCGCCTCGCGGAACGGTCCGTAGAAGGCGGAGGCGTACTTGACGGCATAGGAGAGGATCGCGACGTCGGTGTAGCCGGCTCCGTCCAGCGCCGCGCGGATGGCGGCCACCTGGCCGTCCATCATCCCGCTGGGGCCCACGACGTCCACGCCGGCGGCCGCCTGGGCCACGGCTATCGCGGCGTAGCGCTCCAGGGTGGCGTCGTTGTCGACCTCTCCGGAGGGGGTGAGCAGCCCGCAGTGCCCGTGCGATGTGTATTCGTCCAGGCACAGGTCCGCCATGACGACGACGTCTCCGCCGAGGTCGGAGGAGAGGTCGCGCAGGGACCGCTGCACCACCCCTCCGGGGTCGTCGGCCGCCGAACCGCGCTCGTCCTTGAACTCGGGGATGCCGAACAGGATGATCCCGCCGACGCCGGCCTCAGCTGCCTCCCGGGCTGCCTTGCGCACGCTGTCGCGGGTGTGCTGCACGACCCCCGGCATGGACGAGACGGGGTTGGGCTCGCTGATGCCCTCTTTGACGAACATCGGCAGGATGAGTTCCTCGGGCCGCACGCGGGTCTCGGCGACCAGCCGGCGCAGTGCCGGTGTGCGGCGCAGGCGGCGCGGGCGCGCCACCGGGTACTGGGCGTTCATCCTAAGCTCCCCTGGTCACACGGTCTTGCGGCGCCGACCGCGGCGCTTCTGGCTGGGCTTGAGAGCGGGCTTGCCCGCCGCGACGGCTTCGGCTCGCTGTGCCGCACCGTACTCCGCCAGAGCCTCCGCGAGGGCCGAAACCGAGGCTTTCGGCGCCGTGACGTCCACACGCAGCCCGAACTCCCGGGCCGTCTTAGCGGTCTCCGGGCCGATGACCGCGATCACCGTGGTGTTGTGCGGCTTGCCGGCGATGCCGACGAGGTTGCGCACCGTTGAGGACGACGTGAACAGCACCGCGTCGAAGCCGCCCCCCTTGATCGCCTCGCGGACCGGGGCGGGCGGGGGCGCCGCGCGCACGGTGCGGTAGGCGGTGACGTCGTCGACCTCCCAGCCGAGGCCGGACAGCCCCGACGACAGGGTCTCGGTGGCGATGTCGGCGCGCGGCAGCAGCACCCGCTCGATCGGGTCGAGCTCGGCGTCGTAGGGCGGCCACACCTCGACCAGTCCAGCGCCGGACTGGCTCTCCGTCGGCGGCATGAGGTCGGGCTGGATGCCGAACTCGCGCAGCGACGCCGCGGTCTGCTCGCCGACGGCGGCGACCTTGACCCCGGCGAAGGCGCGGGCGTCGAGGCCGTACTCCTCGAAGCGCTCCTTGATCGCCTTGACGGCGTTGACGGAGGTGAACGCCACCCACTGGTAGCGGCCGGTGACCAGGCCGCGCACCGCGCGCTCCATCTGCTGAGGCGTGCGCGGCGGCTCGACCGAGATGGTGGGCACCGACTCGGGAACCGCACCGAAGCCGCGCAGCTGGTCGGCCAGCCCGGAGGCCTGCTCTCTGGTGCGCGGCACCAGCACCCGCCAGCCGAACAGAGGGCGACCCTCGAACCAGGAGGGCTCCTTGTCGCCGGTCACACCCTTGCCCATCAGAAACAGCGCGGGGGCGGTGACGTTGTGGCCCTTGGCGTCGGCGGCCTTGATGTCGGCGGTCAGCCGCTGAAGCGTCGAGGAGACCGTGGTCTGCTCGGTCGTGGATCCCATGCGCACGACGGCGACCGGGGTACTCGCGGGCTTGCCGGCGGCGATGAGCGTCTTGCACAGCCGCTCGAGCCCGGGCCCGCTGTGGCGCGCGTCGGTGCCGTCGGGAGCGTCGGGGAACATCACGACGAGGCTGGCGTCGCCGTGGGCGAGGCGCTCCCAGTCGAGGCCGGTGTCGCGCCCGTCGACGATGCGGGCCTCGCCGATGTCCTCGGGCAGCAGCGGGACGCCGGCGAAGGCGGGGACGGCGGTGGCGGCGGACAGCCCCGGCACGATCTCGTACTCGACGCCGGCCTGGCGGCAGGCCGACGCGAGGTCCGCGCCGCGGCAGCCCAGCAGCGGGTCGCCGCTGTAGAGCCGTACCACCCGCTTGCCCTCGCGGGCGTGGCCAACGGCGACGGCGTCGATCTCGCCGCCGCACTCGGCCGGGTCGATGACGGAGACGTCCTCGGAGCAGTGCCGCAGCAGGGCCTCGCGGTGCTTGGCCAGCTCGGGGCCGGGCTCGCGCAGGTTGACGACGACGTCGGCCTTGGCGAGCGCCGCCGCGCCCCGCAGAGTCAGCAGCTCGGCATCGCCCGGACCCGCACCCACCAGGGCCACGTGCCCGCGCCGGGTCGGACCCGATCCGTTCGGCGGCGGCTCCTCGTTACCACTCTGCGGATTCACTGTGCGATCGCTCCTTGCTCTTGCCCTCCGGCGCCCGCGTGGAGCGCCGCGCCGCAGGGCCGCCCCGTCGCCGGGGGCCGGTCGGGCGGCGCCGTCCCCGCGCTGCGGCGGCACGGCCCGCGTGGTGCCCTGCGGACTCCTACTCTCGTCCTCTCGTTCCTCGGCCGCTAACCCTCCGCCGCGTCGGCGACGATCCGGTCGGCCCCTTCGCCGATCATCTCGCGGGCGAGCTCGCGCCCCAGTGAGGACGCGGCCGCGACCGCGTCGCCGCCCGTGTCGACCGAGCGCTCGCGCCGCACCTCCTCGCTGCCGTCGGGTGCCACCACGGCGGCGCGCAGACGCAGCCTGCCGTCGTGGACCTCGGCGTAGGCACCGACGGGGGCGGCGCAGCCGGCCTCCAGCTCGGCCAGCACCGTGCGCTCGGCGGTGACGGCCGCACGGGTGGCGGCGTGGTCGACGGCGGCGAGGTAGGCGAGGTCGCCGTCCGCGCGGGAAGCCAGGCACTCCACCGCGAGCGCCCCCTGGCCGGGGGCCGGAAGCATCTGCTCGGGCCCGAAGACGTCGGTGGCGTCGTCGAGGCGGCCGACCCGCGCCAGCCCGGCGTAGGCCAGCACGACGGCGTCGACCTCGCCCTCGGCGATCCGGCCCAGGCGGGTCCCGGCGTTGCCGCGGATGGGAACGTAGGTCAGGTCCGGGCGCAGCGCCGCGAGCTGGGCGACGCGGCGCGGCGAGCCGGTGCCGACGACCGAGCCGGAGGGCAGATCGGAGAACTTGCGTCCGTCGCGGGCGCAGAGCGCGTCGCGCGGGTCGTCGCGATCGGTTATGGCGGCGAGCGCGAGCCCTTCGGCCGGGGCCGTGGGCAGGTCCTTGAGAGAGTGCACCGCGAAGTCGATGCCGCCCGAGAGCAGCTGCTCGCGCAGGCTGTTGACGAAGACGCCGGTGCCGCCGAGCTGGGTGAGGTGGGCCTGGGTGACGTCTCCGTAGCTGGTGATCAGCTCCAGCTCCACCCGCCTGCCCGTGCGCTCGGTGACGGCGTCGGCCACGGTCTGCGACTGGGATGTGGCCATCGGGCTGCGGCGAGTGCCGAGACGGGCCGGGCGGTCGCTCACGGTCACCCCTCCCGCCCCTGCTCGCCGGGCGTGCGCTCGACGCGGCTGACGGCGTCGGCCGTGGCGGGGTCGAGGTCGAACAGCTCGCGCAGCGCGGCCTCGTAGGAATGGCCGTCGGGGCCGGCGGCCAGCTCCTTCACACGCACGGTGGGCTGGTGGAGCAGCTTGTCGACGACGCGGCGCATGGCGTAGGTGACCTCGCCGCGGGTCTTGTCGTCGAGCTCGGGCAGGCGGCCCTCCAGGCGGCTCAACTCCGACTCCATGAGCGTGCGGGCCTTGTCGCGCAGGGCCACAACGGTCGGTGCGACGAGCTCGGCGCGGCGCACGCTCTGGTACTCGTCCACCTCCTCGTCGACGATCCCGCGCACGAGCGAGATGACGCCCGCGCGCTCGGCCGACTCGTCGCCGCGTTCGGCGACCGCCTGGCGGAGGTCTTCGATGTCGACGAGGTCGACGCCCGCCAGCTCGCGCACGCCGGGATCGATGTCGTGGGGCAGCGCGAGGTCCAGGAACACCAGCGGGCGCGCGGTGGATCGGGCCCGCTCGACCCCCTCGCTGTCGAGCACGAGCCCCTGGGCGCCGGTGCAGGAGATCACCAGGTCGACGTCGGACAGGACCTCGGCTGCGGAGTCGAAGGGCACGGCGCGGCTGCGGATGGGCTCGTAGGCCTCGGTCAGGCACTCGGCCAGGCGCTCGGCGCGCTCGTGCGTGCGGTTGGCGACGGTCACCTGTCCGGCACCCTGGCGGGCCACGGTGTTGGCGGCGAGCGCACTCATCGACCCGGCGCCCAGGACGAGCACACGCAGGCCGGTCAGCGGTCGGGGGTGCGGCGTCGCGGCGCCGACCTCGTCGGCGGGGTCGCCGGACTCGGCGAAGCCCGCGGCGGGGCAGGCGGCGGCCGCTGCCTCCGACGCGGAGGCCGCCTCGGGGGCGGGCGCGCCGATCCGGCGCAACGCGACGTCCAGGCCCAGGCCGACCATGTCGGCGCCGGCGTGGTCGAGGTGGGTGTCGGTGTGGGCGCGCTTGCCCACACGCAGCGCCCGCTGACCGAGGTCGTTGAGGACGCGGCCGAGGGTGCCGGCCTGCTGGGCGTCCTTGATCGCGTTGCGCACCTGGCCGAGGATCTGGCCCTCGCCCACGACCATGGAGTCCAGCCCGCAGGTGACGGAGAAGAGGTGCTGGACGGCGCGTTCCTCGTAGTGGACGTAGGCGTGCCGGGTCAGTTCGCTGAGGGGGACGCCGGTGTGCCAGGAAAGGAGCTCGGTGACAGCCGCCATGGCCGGGTGGAACTTCTCGACGTCGGCGTAGATCTCGGTGCGGTTGCACGTCGAGACCATCAGCACCTCGTTGACCGAGGGCGCCGAGGCCATCTCGGACATGACCTTCAGCCGCGCCTGCCCCTCCAAGGCGACGCGCTCCAGTAGCGCCACGGGTGAGCTTCGGTGGCTCACTCCTACGGCGAGGACACTCATCTGCACTCCAATGCGGGCTGCATCGCGCTGCTCCGTACCTGCGGCGCCTCCCGCACGAGCGGGCGCGCCCTCTGCTGTGGCCCTGCTGCCCCCGGATCCGCCGCGTTCACGCAGGTCCCTTCCCGAACGGGTCAAGGCCGGCGTATCCGTCGGCCTTGCGCTGTTCGTGGAAGGCCAGGATCTGCAGCTCGATCGACAAGTCGACCTTACGCACATCGACGCCCGGAGGCACATTGAGTACCACCGGCGCGAAATTGAGCACACTGGTCACTCCGGCCTGGACGAAGCGGTCGCAGACCTCCTGGGCCGCCCCCGCCGGCGTCGCGATCACCCCGATCGCGACGTTCTCTCTGCCGACAACGTCCTCCAGCATGTCGATATGCCCGACCGACAGCCCCGCCACGGTGTCCCCGAGCGCGCCGGTATCGGCGTCGAGCAGGGCCGCGATGCGGAACCCGCGGGTACCGAACCCCCCGTAGTTGGCCAGTGCGCGGCCCAGGTTGCCGACTCCGACGATGGCCACCGACCAGTCCTGGGTGAGACCAAGCTCACGCGATATCTGATAAATGAGGTACTCGACCTCGTATCCGACGCCGCGGGTCCCGTATGAGCCCAGGTGCGAGAGGTCCTTGCGCAGCTTGGCCGAGTTCACGCCGGTGGTCTCCGCCAGGTGCTCGGAGGAGACCGTGAGGATGCCGCGGTCGTCGAGCGCCTGGAGCGCGCGCAGGTACACGGGAAGGCGTGCGACGGTCGCCTCCGGGATTCCCCGCTCGCGGGGCCGTGGTTCAGGGGGGGTCACTGGCGTGCGCTCCTGGACGGCGATCGTCGCTGCCGGATCGAACGGCCCGGCCGCCATGGGCCGCGGCGGCCCCGCGGGCTCGGTCGCCATCCCCGGCCGGACTGGACTTGCGCCCTCAGATTACGCCCTTGTGAATACGCGCACAAAGTGGGGTGCCAGCCCTCGGGAGGGACCGTGTCGGCCCACCTCCCCGGGCTTGTACGCAGACGGGACTCCGCCGCCGGCGGGCCGTACGCGCGGGTCAGCGCCTCGCGCAGCCGCCGCTCGTCGACCCGCCAGAAGTCGTGCCGAGCGCCGTCGACGAAGGTCACCGGGATCTTGTCCCAGTAGTCGTCGCGCTCGGCCTGCGGTGCCGCGTCGAGGTCGCGCACCTCCACCGAGGCGCCCACCTCGGCGCAGACGCGCTCGATGACCCCGAGCGCCTCATCGCAAAGATGGCAGCCGGACCTGCCCAGCATGGTCACCGTGCGCCCGGCGGCCGCGCCGCCCGCGCCATCGGCCATTCCCCTCTCCCTTCTCGCCACTGTGTCCGCGATCCCGCCGGCGCTCAGCCGCCGGCGAAGGGCGGCAACACCTCGATGACATATCCCTCGTTCAGCGGCACTCCGGCGTGTGGACGCGCGCCCACGGGGTATTCGTCGACAACGAACGACGAGCGGTCGAGCACCCGCAGCAGCCGCTCGTCATCGCTATGGGCGGTACGCACCGACTCCAGCACTTCGGCCAGGGTCGAACCGGTCACCGGCTCCTCGGACTTTCCTGCGGCTTCTTTGGCCGCGGCCCAGTACCGGATGGTTCCGTTCGCCATCGGTTGATTATCCTTGTTGGTCTCGGAGGCAATCACTTCATTATTTCTCCGCCGGGGGCAATGGGGCCTTCGACCACCGCATTGCGCGGGTTGACGGGAAGAGACGCATGAGTCATCTGCTCCTACTCACGAACTCCAACGAACCGTCGGATCATGTTCTGCCCGCCCTCGGACTGCTGCTGCACTCGGTCCGGGTCTCGCCGGCCGAGGCAGGGGCGCTGCTCACCACCGGGCCCGACCGCTCGTCCAACCAGCCCGTCGACGCCATTCTCGTCGACGCCCGCAGCGACCTCGCATCGGCGCGCAACCTCTGCCGCCTGCTCGACACCACAGGGCTCGACTGCCCGCTGATCGCGGTCCTCACCGAGGGCGGCCTTGCCGCGCTCACACCCGACTGGCAGGTGCGCGACTTCCTGCTCACCACGGCAGGTCCCGCCGAGGTGGAGGCACGGCTGCGGTTGGCCGTCGGCCAGGCCGACGTCGGCTCCGACGACCCCGACGAGATCCGCCGCGGCGACCTGGTCATCGACGAGGCCACCTACATCGCCCGCCTGCGCGGCCGCATCCTCGACCTCACGTTCAAGGAGTTCGAGCTGCTGAAGTTCCTCGCCCAGCACCCGGGCCGGGTCTTCACCCGCGCGCAGCTACTCCAGGAGGTGTGGGGCTACGACTACTTCGGCGGCACACGCACCATCGACGTGCATGTCCGGCGGTTGCGCGCCAAGCTGGGCAGCGAGTACGAGTCGCTGATCGGCACCGTGCGCAACGTCGGCTACCGCTTCGTGCCCGACACCGCGGCCCGCTCGTCGACGGGAGCGGAGACCGCGGCGCATCCGGAGGAGGACGCCGCCGCTGCGGCCGCGCCCCACGGCTGACCGGGCGGCGGCGTGCGCCCGGTGCCGCCGCCCGGCGGGCGGCGGCACGGGACGCGGACGGGCGCCGGCGGACGGCGTGGCCGATGCGCCCGGCCGTGCCCGGAACCTGCGGACGCGCCGTGAATCGTCGCCGCACCGGTCTCGTCCCGACGCTCCCGATTGTTTAGGATGCGAGGCAGTCGGCGTGCAGTGACCGCTCCCATGCTCCCCGTGGTCACCGTGCCGATCTCCGCCACCGCGGCGTCCCGACCAAGGAGGCCACGCCCATGCCCAGCGGAAAGCGGCTCCCGCCCGCCCGCTACGCCCTGCCGTTGCGCCTGGCCGCCGCGATCCCCCTCGGCACGCTCTTCGTCGGCTCCGGCCTGGTGGGACTGCCCGGCCCGGCCGCGGCCGCCTCCGACCCCGCAGCGCCCGTGCTCTCCTTCGACCCCGCGGCGGTGGCGGTCGAACCCGGCGAGACCGCCGAGACCGTCCTGCGCATCGATCCGGGCGATGCCGAAGGCACGGTCTGCCTGTACGACCTGATCCTCAGCAACGCCGGTTTTTCGGCTTCGGGCCCCGACCGGGCGACGCCCCCCGCCACCGCTGAGATCAGCGGACAGACCGGGAAGCAGGCCGACGTCCGCGCGTCGATCGCCTACACCGAGGTCGAGGAGAACGCGCCCTGCCCCGAGGAGCCGGACGAACTGCTGAAGTCCACCACCCAGGACGCATTCGCGGTGACCGTCGAGTCGGAGTCGCCCGACCCTTCTCCCACCACGTCGCCCGACCCCGAACCCACTCCCTCACCGACCGGCTCGCCCGACCCTTCGCCGACCGGCTCGCCCGACCCCTCACCGACCGGCTCGCCCGACCCCTCACCGACCGGCTCCGCCGACCCCTCACCGACCGGCTCCGCCGACCCCTCCCCCAGCCCCACGGGCCCGGGCCCCACCTCCAGCGCGACGGGCGGGAACCAGGACGGTGACGGCGGCGGCCCGGAGCCGGAATCCGGCGACGGCGGTGGCGGCGGCTCCTCGAACGGAGGATCGGACGGCTCCTCCGGGAGCGACTCCGGGGGATCCGGGGGCGGCGGCGCCACGGCCCCGCCGCACAGCCCGGTGAGCACCGGCGGCGAATCCGACCCCGGCGCAGGCGCCGGGGCCGACCTGCCGGAGCTTCCCACAGGCGCCCCCGACCTGCCCGGGCTCGACTCCCCTTCGGAGGACGGCCCTCTGGCCGACCTGCCCTCGGTCGAGCCCGGCGAGCGCGACTCCGCAGGCACCACCGAGGTCGCCGCGCGCGAGCAGGCCCCCGCCTCGATGGTCACGCCCGCCGTGCTCGTGCTGTTCCTGGTCCTGCTGCTGCTGTTCTCCACGCCGCTGGCCCCTTCCCGGCGCGTGCGCATCGGCCCGAGCACCTACAAGGGCCGCCGCCGCAGGCACTGACCGCCGCGGGCCGCCGGTCCGGATCGATCCCCGCTCGGCGGACGCGCCGCAGAGGTTCCCACCCGCCGGGCGGGCCGCGCGCTCGGCCGCCCCGGGACTAGGCTCGTGCCATGACCCACGTGCGCACCACCGAGTCCCTGTCGCCCGATGAGGCCGCGGCCGTCGTCGCTCTGGCCGAGGCGGCCGGCGCGCACGACGGTGTGGCGCCGCTCTCCGAGCAGACCCTGCTGCGGGTCCGGCGCGGCGCACCCGCTGGAGCCGCGCGCTTCCACCTGGCCGCGGAGGCGCCCTCGACCGCCGACCCCGCCGCCGGCGGCGGTCCGGCGGGGGGCCTGGCGGGCTTCGCCTTCGCCGCGCGCACCGACGGCGAGCCCGACTCCGCCGAGTTGGTGGTCGCGCCCCAGGCGCGGCGCCGCGGGAACGGCGCCGCGCTGCTGCGCTCGCTGGCCGACGACGCACCCCGCGACGGGCTGCGCGTATGGGCGCACGGCCGCACGGAGGGCGCCGTGGCGCTGGCCCGCACAGCGGGCTGGACCCAGGTGCGCGGGCTGCTGAAGATGCGCAAGCGGATGCGCAGCGACGAGCGCGGTCCTGCCGAGGCGCAGCCCCGCGGCGGCGCGGCGCTGCACGAGCCGGTGCTGCCCGACGCCGTCGGCCGCCAGGTCGTGGTCCGCACGTTCCGGCCGGGCGACGACGAGCAAGCCTGGCTGAAGGCCAACGCCGCCGCGTTCGCCGACCACCCGGAGCAGGGCGGAATGACCCTCGCGGACCTGCGCGAGCGCGAGGAAGAGGACTGGTTCGACCCCGCGGGCTTCTTCGTCGCCGAGGACACCGCCACGGGGGCCATGGCCGGGTTCCACTGGACCAAGGTGCACGCCGACGGCGCCGGGCTGGCCGACGAGGCGGTGGGCGAGGTCTACGCGGTCGGAGTCGACCCGGCCTGGCAGCGCACCGGGTTGGGGCGCGCGCTGACGCTCGTCGGCCTGCGCCACCTGCACGAACGCGGCCTGCCGTGGGTCCTGCTCTACGTCGACGAGGAGAACCGGGCCGCCGTCCGGCTCTACGAGTCGCTGGGGTTCTCCGTTTGGGACGCCGATGTGATGTACGCCGCACAATGAGCCGAGCGCACCGCACACCCGCTTCTACCTGCGATGCCGCAAACACAGGGTGATGGGTCGCACATCCGCGGTGATGCTTCCTGATCACACTCGGCGTGTCGGCGTGACCTGAATGCGGTTCACCCCATAGCCATCGGCGATCCGCCGTTCCTTCGTGCAGTCTCACGCCCCAGTTCACCCTGCGTTCACCCTACTTGGGAGATCTGGTCACTTCGCGTGCCTACCTTCGCATTTGGCGAGGTCATCGACTGGGCTCGCCCAATGGTGACGAAGTCCAGAGGAAGGACATCGGGGCTGTGAAGCTCTCCAAGTACAGCCAGTTCGCGGGGATCGCCCTCGCCGGCGCTCTTGCACTCACCGCCTGCGGCAGCGACCAGGCGGTCGACCCCCAGAACCAGCAGGCCGCCGGTGACGTGGACTGCGTCGACGGCGGCGGCACACTCTCGGGGGCGGGCGCCAGTTCCCAGGAGAATGCGATGGCGGCGTGGAAGGCGGCATGGGAGGGCGCCTGCGCGGAATCGATCGTGCAGTACGACTCCGTGGGCTCCGGCGCCGGCCGCGAGCAGTTCATCAGCGGCGGCGTGTCCTTCGCCGGCTCCGACGCGGCGCTGGACGAGAACGAGACCAAGGACGCCACCGAGCGCTGCAACGGCTCCGAGGTCGTCAACCTCCCCGCCTACATCGCGCCCATCGCGGTTGCGTTCAACCTCGACGGCGTCGACTCGCTCGACATGAGCCCCGAGGTCATCGCGCAGATCTTCGACCAGAAGATCACCAAGTGGAACGATGAGGCGATCGCCGAACTCAACCCCGACGCCGACCTGCCCGACCAGGAGATCGTCCCGGTCAACCGCGCCGACGAGTCGGGCACCACCGAGAACTTCGCCGCCTACCTCTCCGAGGCCGCCGGCGGCTCCTGGCCGCACGAGGTCAGCGGCAACTGGCCGATCGAGCCGGTCGAGGCGGCCCAGGGCTCCAGCGGCGTCACCCAGGCCGTCGAAGGCGGCCAGGGCACCATCACCTACGTCGACGCCTCGCACGTCGGAGAACTGGGCACCGTGAACGTCGGAGTCGGCGAGGAGTTCGTCGAGTACAGCCCCGATGCCGCCGCCGCCATCGTCGACGCCTCCGACCCCCGCGAGGACAACACGGAGAACGACCACGCGATCGACCTCGACTACACCACCGACGAGGCCGGTGTCTACCCGATCGTCCTGGTCTCCTACCACATCGCCTGCATGGAGTACCAGGAGCAGACCGACGCCGACCTGGTCAAGAGCTTCCTGAGCTACGTGGTCAGCGAGGAGGGCCAGCAGGCCGCGGCCGACGAGGCCGGCTCCGCGCCGATCAGCCAGGACACCCGGGAAACCCTGCTGGGCACCATCGAGAAGATCTCCGCGGGCTCCTGATCGCCGTTTCGCAGACCTCCTCCGCCGTGGCGGGGCGCGCAGAGTGCGGGCCCCGCCGTCGGCGGTTTCGGCATGTCCGGGGCGCGCATACTCCCACGGCGGACTACACCGGACCGCGTTCCGGGCCGTCCCGCGACGACCAGCACAATGACTTCCGGCGGCGCGTGCCGGCACGGTCGGCCTGCGCTCCATTCGCCCGGTGGCGATCCATGACCGAATTCGACCGGAGCCTTACATGACAACCACGGACTCGTCTCAGACGGCCGGCGCCCCCAAGGGCAAACGCCGACTGGGCGACCTCGTCTTCGCCAATTCCGCTCGCGGGGCGGGGCTGCTGATCCTGGCGATCCTGGCGGGTGTCGCCGTCTTCCTGATCGTGCAGTCCCTCAGCTCAATCACGGCCAACGAGGCCAACTTCTTCACCAGCACCGAATGGAGCCCCGAGGCCGGCCCGGGTGAATCGGTGCGGTTCGGTGTCGCCTCGCTGGCCTTCGGCACCGTCCTCGCGGCGCTGATCGCCCTGGTGATTGCCACGCCGATCGCCATCGGGATCGCACTGTTCATCGTCTACTACGCCCCGCGCCGCCTCGCCGCCCTGCTGGGCTACGTGGTGGACCTGCTGGCGGCCATCCCCAGCGTCGTCTACGGCCTGTGGGGCCTGATCTACCTCACCCAGGAACTCCAGCCCTTCTACCGGTTCCTGACCGACTATCTGGGCTGGATCCCGCTGTTCGCAGGTCCGGTCTCCTCCACCGGCCGGACCATGCTCAGCGCGGGCATCGTGCTCGCCGTGATGATCCTGCCGATCATCACGGCGATGTCGCGCGACGTGTTCGCCCAGGTCCCCCAGGCCCACCGCGAGGCCGCGCTGGCGCTGGGCGCGACGCGCTGGGAGATGATCCGCATCGCGGTGCTGCCCTTCGGCCGGCCCGGCGTCATCGGCGGCGCCATGCTCGGCATGGGCCGGGCGCTCGGCGAGACGATGGCTGTCGCGATGATCCTCTCCCCGTCGCTGGTCATCTCCCCCTTCCTGCTGCAGAGCGGCAACCAGACCATCGCCGCGCACATCGCGCTGCAGTACCCGGAGGCGACGGGCACCGGCGTCTCCGCGCTCATCGCCGCCGGCCTGGTCCTCTTCGCGATCACCCTGGCCGTGAACATGGCCGCCCGCTTCGTCGTCTCGCGGCGCAAGGAGTTCACCGAATGACCACCACGACCGAGCAGACCGCCACCGGCAGCCCCGGCGACGGGCCGAACCTGAAGGCGACGGGCCTCTACACCCGGACCCTGCCGCCGTACTTCCCGTTCGCCCTGCTCGCGGGATGCCTGATCGTCGTCGCGGGCGCCTTCCACCTTCTCGGCGCCTTCCACCCGGTACCGGTCGCCGTGGTGGCGGGAATCGCCTACCTTGCGTCGATCGCGGCCGTCTCGGCGACGGTGGAGAACGGGCGCCGGGCGGCCGACCGGCTCGTGACCGGCATCGTCTACTGCTGCTTCATCGTCGCCATGGTGCCGCTGGTTTCGCTCCTGGCGACCGTGCTGGTCTACGGGATCAAGCGGTTCGACCTGTACTTCCTCAGCGTCTCCATGAACGGCGTCATCCCCAGCATGGACGCCGGCGGCGTCTACCACGCCATCGTGGGCACGCTGGTGATCACCGGCGTCGCCACCGCGATCTCCGTACCGGTCGGGCTGATGACGGCCGTCTACGTCGTCGAGTACGGGCGCGGCCGCCTCAAGCAGGCCATCACGTTCTTCGTCGACGTCATGACCGGAATCCCCTCGATCGTCGCGGGCCTCTTCGTGGTGGCCCTGTGGATCCTGCTCTTCGGTCCGGGCAACACCAACGGCCTGGCCGGCGCGATCGCCCTCTCGGTGCTGATGATCCCCGTCGTGGTGCGCTCCAGCGAGGAGATGCTGCGGCTGGTCCCCAACGAACTGCGCGAGGCCTCCTACGCGCTCGGGGTGCCCAAGTGGCTGACCATCGTGAAGGTCGTGCTGCCCACCGCGGTGGCCGGGCTGACCACGGGAATCATCCTCGCTCTGGCCCGCGTTATCGGGGAGACGGCGCCGCTGATCCTCACTGCCGGAATGGCCTCGACCCGGATCAACGCCAACCCGGTGGACGGCGACATGATGAGCCTGCCGGTCTACATCTACAAGGCGGTCCGCGACATGGGCCTCTCGGGCCAAGCCGGAGCCTACGCCGAGGAGCGCGCGTGGGCGGCGGCGCTGACCCTGATCCTGGTGGTCATGCTGCTGTTCCTCGCGGCACGCCTGGTGTCGCGCTTCTTCTCTCCCCACACCCGGTGACGCCGCACCCGACACGACCACCACGTTCAACCTGACTCACCTGAGGATTCTCCAGTGGCCAAGCGAATCGACGTCTCCGACCTGAACGTCTACTACGGCGACTTCAAGGCGGTCGAGGACGTGACCATGACCGTCGAGCCCCGCTCGGTGACCGCCTTCATCGGCTCGTCGGGCTGCGGCAAGTCGACGTTCCTGCGCACCCTCAACCGCATGCACGAGGTCACCCCCGGCGCCCGCGTCCAGGGCAAGGTGATGCTGGACAACCTGGACGTCTACGACCCGTCCGTCGACCCCGTCGCCGTGCGGCGCGAGATCGGCATGGTGTTCCAGCGCGCCAACCCGTTCCCGACGATGTCCATCTACGACAACGTGATCGCCGGGGCGAAGCTGAACAACCAGCGGATGAACAAGCGCCGCGCCGACGAGATCGTCGAGCGGTCGCTTCGCGACGCCAACCTCTGGGAGGAGGTCAAGGACCGGCTGAACAAGCCGGGAGCGGGCCTCTCCGGCGGCCAGCAGCAGCGGCTGTGCATCGCCCGCGCCACCGCGGTCGAGCCGACCGTGCTGCTCATGGACGAGCCGTGCTCGGCGCTGGACCCGATCTCCACGCTGGCGATCGAGGACCTGATCGCCAAGCTCAAGGAGAACTACACGATCGTGATCGTCACGCACAACATGCAGCAGGCCGCTCGCGTCAGCGACCGCACGGCCTTCTTCAACCTGGCGGGCACCGGCCAGCCGGGACGGCTGATCGAGATGGGCGACACCAACAAGATCTTCACCAAGCCGGACAAGAAGGAGACCGAGAACTACATCACCGGCCGCTTCGGGTAGGCGCGCAGGGATCGCTGCCGGCGGGCTCCGGCGGGGCGGGGCTCCGCCGGAGCCCGCCCGCCGTCCGCGCCCGGATCGCCCCAGACCCCCGAACCCGCCGATCTTGTAGCCATCGTGAAGGAAATCGCTTTCCATTTGCGATGGCTAAAAAATTGGCGGTGCTGCGCCGGCTCGGCCAGCCGGTCAGGTCGGCAACGCGGTGCTCAGCAGCACGTAGGCCGCGCCGGCCACCACGGCCGCGCCGGGCACCGTGGCCAGCCAGACGAGCACGATGTCGCCCGCCACGCCCCAGCGCACCGCCGACAGTCGGCGCGTGGCGCCCACACCCACGATCGCCGAGGTGATCAGGTGGGTGTTGGAGATCGGCACCTGCCAGATGAACGAGGTCGCGTAGGAGACCGCGGCAACGGTGCTCTCGGCGGCGAAGCCGCGGGGCGCGTCGAGCTGGATCACCCGACGGCCCAGCGTCCGCATGATGCGCCAGCCGCCGGTCAGCGTGCCCAGCGCCATGGCGCCCGCAGCGGCGCACACCGTCCACAGCGGAACGTCGTAGGTGTCCTGGTAGCCGGTCGTGACCAGGGCGAGCACCACGACGCCCATGGTCTTCTGCGCGTCCTGCAGCCCGTGGCCCAGCGCCATGGCGGCCGCGGAGGCGCTCTGAGCGATCTTGAACCCGCGGGTGATGCGCCGCACGTTGGTCCTGCGGAAAAGCCACAGGATCGCCAGCATCGCCGCGTAGCCGAGCAACCCGCCGATCAGCGGCGAGGCGATCATCGGCAGGACGAAGTCCGACGCCACGCCGCCCCACTCCACTGTGGTCGCCGAGGCCATCGCCGCGCCGATCATCCCGCCCACCAGGGCGTGGGAGGACGACGAGGGCATGCCCTTGTACCAGGTGGCCACATTCCAGGTGATCGCGCCGACCAGCGCCGCGAGCAGCACGGCCGCCCCGCCGGCGCCCTCGGGCGGGTGGATGATGTCGCGGCTGATGGTGCGGGCGACCCCCTCGCCGAGGAAGGCCCCGATCACGTTCATGACCGCCGCCATGATCACGGCGGCGCGCGGGCCGAGCGTCCGCGTCGAGACGGCGGTCGCCAGGGAGTTGGAGGCGTCGTGGAAGCCGTTGGTGTAAGCGAATACGAGGGCGGCGAGGAGGACGGCGCCCAGAGTCACGGAGTCGAGTGGCACGTCAAAGCCAAGCGTACGGTCGCGGGTGCGGCGGGGAGGTCAGGATTCCTTCACCGCGATGCTCTCGACCGTGTTGGCGACGTGTTCGAATGCATCGGCGGCGGTCTCCAGTTCCTCGATGACGTCCTTCAGCTTGAGTACGGTGAGGGCGTCGTACTCCCCGCTGAACAGCTTGGCCAGCAGGCGGCGGTAGATCTGGTCGGCCTGGTTCTCCAGCTGGTTGATCTCGATCCAGTAGCGAGTGAGGTCCTTCATCGAGCGCAGCCGGGGCATCGCCTCGGCTGTCAGCTCGGCCGCGCGCTCCAGAACCTCGATCTGGTCGATGATTCCCTTGGGAAGGCGGTCGAGGCCGTAGAGACCGACCAGGTCGACGGCGGCGTCCATGGAGTCCATGACGTCGTCCAGAGACGACGCCAACCGGTAGATGTCCTCGCGGTCGAAAGGGGTCACGAAGCTCTCGTTGAGCCTCCGCATGATCGCGTGGGTGCGCTCGTCGCCGGCGTGCTCGCAGGCGCGCATCTTCTCGGCGATGGCATCGCGGTCAGCGCCCTCGCTGATGAGCTCCACCAGCAGGCGTGCGGCGATGACGAGGTTGTTCGCGGAGTCGGCGAACATCTCGAAGTAGCTGTCATCACGCGGGGTCAGGCGCAGACGCACATCTATCTCCCGAAGTGCGGTGATCGTCCTCAGGGATGTTATGGGCACCAGTCCGGCACGGGGGCCGCGGCTGCACGGCAGACGCGACCGCGCGGCGCCCCCGTACCACGACCCGGGGGCGGCTGGTGTCCCTTGTTCAGTTGGACCGCGTCAGCGGCTGAGAAAGCCGACGTAGTGGAGCATTCATCCTATCCTCGCCGCCCCGGCGCACCGCTGAGCGCCGTCTGCGACCCCGGTATCCGACACCTCGGGAGAGGACCCCGCGGACGCGACGCGAATCACATGCGGGCGGACGCGGTGCCCGCCGCCCGTTCCGCCGCGTCACCGCTGCGGAACGGTGTGTTCATGCCCTGGTCCCCGTGTCGTCCCTCGACCGACAGTTTCCCTGGGTCCGGGAGATTCGGCAACCTTTCGTGCCCGAAGCCGCCGCCCTCGGGTGACGGCCGGACCCGGGCCGGGACGCCCGGTCCCCGCGGCCGCTGCACGGCCGACCGCGCGGGCGCGACCGCCGCGGGCATGGCGCGCCCCGGGCTGCCTATCCTCGGGTTCATGCCCGCCAAGCCCACGGCCGCCCAGCGGCGCCACGCCGCGCTGCGCGCGGGCCTCGACACCCAGCTCGCCGCGCTCGGCGAGGCGCCCTACTCCGGCCGCGACCGCCCCGCGCTCGTCCTCGCCGCCTGCGCCGAGGCCGTGCTGCGCGCACGCCACGCCGGAGCCGCCCCCGAGCGGGCCGCCGTCAAGGCGGCGGTGCGCGGCACGCTGGCCGAGCTGGCCGAGCGCGCGCCCGGCCACAGCCTGGAGGTGCGGGTACCGCCCTATGGAGCCGTACAGGTCGTCGAAGGGCCCCGGCACACCCGCGGCACGCCTCCCGGCGTCGTCGAGACCGACCCGCTGACCTGGCTCGAACTGGCGGTCGGTACGACCACGTGGCAGGAGGCCGTGGACGCGGGCGCCGTCAGCGCGAGCGGCGTCCGGGCCGATCTCGCGCCGCTGCTGCCGCTGTGGCCTCCCCGCGCCCCGGTGGACGCAGCTCCGGTGGTCAGCGACTAAGCTGAAGGACGTGGCGCAACCCGACGGCCGGCTCACCACGGATCTCGACCCGCGCGAACGCGCTCCGCAGGACGCCTGCGGGGTCTTCGGGGTCTGGGCGCCCGGCGAAGAAGTCAGCAAGCTCACCTATTTCGGCCTCTACGCATTGCAGCACCGCGGGCAGGAGTCCGCGGGCATCGCCCTCAGCGACGGCGAGCGCATCGTGGTTTACAAGGACATGGGACTGGTCTCCCAGGTCTTCAACGAGGCCACCCTCGACTCCCTGCAGGGACACCTCGCGATCGGACACTGCCGCTACTCCACCACCGGGTCGCCGGTGTGGGAGAACGCGCAGCCGACCTTCTACACCGCGCGGGAAGGCGGCCTGGCCCTCGGCCACAACGGCAACCTCATCAACACCCCCGAGCTCGCCGCGATGCTGCCCGACGAGCGCCGCGGCGCCACCACCGACACCGAGGTGCTCACCGGCCTGCTGGCCGACAACCCCGACCGCAGCACCGAAGAGGCGGCCATGGAGCTGCTTCCCCGGGTGCAG
This sequence comes from Streptomonospora wellingtoniae, assembly GCF_031845375.1. NCBI lineage: Bacteria > Bacillati > Actinomycetota > Actinomycetes > Streptosporangiales > Nocardiopsidaceae > Streptomonospora > Streptomonospora wellingtoniae. The sequence goes on along the minus strand of NZ_JAVREK010000025.1, from coordinate 32,644 downwards.
GGCGCGTTCTCGCTGGCGTTCATGGACGAGAGCACCCTCTACGCCGCCCGCGACCCGCAGGGCATCCGCCCGTTCGTGCTGGGCCGGCTGGAGAGCGGCTGGGCCGTGGCCAGCGAGACCGCCGCGCTGGACATCGTCGGCGCCACCTACGAGCGCGAGATCGCGCCCGGCGAGCTGCTGACGATCGACGAGCGCGGCGTGCGCTCGCAGCGCTTCGCTCCGGCCGCGCCCAAGGGCTGCCTGTTCGAGTACGTCTACCTCGCCCGGCCCGACACCACCATCGCCGGGCGCAACGTCAACTCCAGCCGCGTCGAGGTGGGCCGCCGCCTGGCCAAGCAGCACCCGGCCGAGGCCGACCTGGTGATCCCGGTGCCGGAGTCCGGCACCCCCGCGGCGGTGGGCTACGCCGACGGCAGCGGCATCCCCTTCGCCCAGGGCCTGGTGAAGAACTCCTACGTGGGCCGCACGTTCATCGAGCCCAGCCAGACCCTGCGCCAGCTCGGCATCCGGCTCAAGCTGAACCCCCTACGCGAGGTCATCGAGGGTCGGCGGCTGGTCGTGGTCGACGACTCCATCGTCCGCGGCAACACCCAGCGGGCGCTGGTGCGCATGCTGCGCGAGGCCGGCGCCGCCGAGGTGCACGTCCGCATCTCCAGCCCGCCCGTGATGTGGCCCTGCTACTACGGGGTCGACTTCGCCACCAAGGCCGAACTGGTCGCCGGGAACCTCTCCACCGAGGAGATCCGCGCCTCCATCGGTGCCGACTCGCTGGCCTTCGTCGAGCTGGACGAGCTCGTCGAGGCCACCGAGGTGCCCAAGGACCGGCTCTGCCGCGCCTGCTTCGACGGCGTCTACCCGATCGAGGTCGACGAAGGCGCCCGCGGCAAGTACCTGCTGGAGAAGTCCTGCGGCAACGCCACCGAGCGGCCGCTGGCGAGCGGTCGGCGCTGAACCGAGTCCCCAGCCCGCTGCAGAGCGGGCGCCGGTCCGCACGGGCCGTGCGGCGGGGGCCGCCGACCGGACCACCGCAACGAGTTGAGAGGTTTCGCGTGGCAGAGGGTGCCAGCAGCACGCCGGCGTACGCGTCCGCCGGTGTCGACGTCGCCGCCGGCGACCGCGCAGTCGCGCTGATGAAGGAGCACGTCGGGCGGGCCCGCCGCCCCGAGCAGGTCGCCGACCCCAGCGGGTTCGCCGGGCTCTTCCGGCTCGACACCTCCCGGTACCGCTCGCCGCTGCTGGCGACCTCGACCGACGGCGTGGGCACCAAGGTCATGATCGCCCAGCGGTGCGACCGGCACGACACCGTCGGCCTCGACCTGGTCGGCATGGTCGTCGACGACCTCGTCGTCTGCGGCGCCGAACCGCTGTTCATGACCGACTACATCGCGTGCGGCAAGGTGGTGCCCGAGCGCGTCGCCGAGCTGGTCAAGGGCATCGCCGAAGGCTGCCGCCAGGCCGGGTGCGCGCTCTCCGGCGGCGAGACCGCAGAGCACCCCGACGCCATGCGCCCGAACGAGTACGACCTCGCCGGCGCCGGCACCGGCATTGTGGAGGAGGACGCGGTTCTGGGTCCGCAGCGGGTGCGCGTGGGCGACGCCGTCATCGCGATGGCCTCCTCGGGGCTGCACTCCAACGGGTACTCGCTGGTGCGCCGCGTGGTCGACGAGGCGGGGCTGCGGCTGAACCAGCACGTGCCCGAGCTCGGCGCCGAGCTGGGCGAGGAGCTGCTCAAGCCGACCCGCATCTACGCGAAGGACTGCCTGGCGCTGGCCGGGTCGGTCGAGGTGCACGCCTTCGCCCACATCACCGGCGGCGGGCTGGCCGCCAACCTGGCGCGGTCGCTGCCCGAGGGGCTCGACGCCGTCGTGGACCGGACGACCTGGTCTCCGCCCGCGGTGTTTGCTTTCGTCGCCGAGCGCGGCGCCGTCGGGCAGGCCGACATGGAGGCGACGTTCAACATGGGCGTGGGCATGGCGGCCCTGGTGCCGGCCGCGTCGGCGCAGTCGGCTCTCGCGCTGCTGGAGCAGCGGGGAGTGCCCGCCTGGCACGCGGGCTCGGTGGTCGCCGGAAGCGGGACGGCGCGGTTGGAAGGCGCCTATGCGTGAGGCCGCGGCGCGTTTGGGGGCGCGAACGTAGCCGGTTCGCGCCACCGCGGCGGCGCGAACCGGCTGGTCTCAGAGCACGTTGTGCGTGTCAGCGGGCTCAGACCCGGTCATCCGGATGTCACCGGCTCCGGAAGCGACGGGTCAGCGGAGGCTGTCGGAACGGCCGGACTCTTCTCCGACCGACTTTCCGCCGCCCGGATACTCCTCGGCGAGGTCCGCATAACGGTCGACCAGGTCGTCGTAAGGGTCTTCGTGAGGCTGGTCCGGCGAATCCGGCGCTGCCCCGTCATCCTCAGCGACACCCAGCTCTGCCCGCAGCTGATCGAGGTCGGTGTGGCCGGAGTTGTACTTCAGCCTCCGAGCGACCTTCTGCTGCTTGGCCTTGGCTCGGCCGCGCCCCATGGCTCGACCCCCTCAACGATTGGGTTCGGACAAACCCCAGATCACTAGCAAAACCGCAATGCCGGGCTGACGGCCGTCACCGCACTGACGACAGGCGCCAGCTTACGTACGGATACAACCGTACCCGGTTTGGCCCGTACCTGCCTACGCCGCCCATCCCTAACAGGCGGCCAGAGGCGGGCACACGAGGCGGACTGTGCGACCCGGGCGTGTCGGTGCCGACCCCCGGCGGCCGATGCCGCCGCGGGCGGGTCCGACCCGCCCGGTACCGCGGACTCCTCGTCCGGTGAACGACGCGGCGTACCGCGGTTGTTCCCCGCATCGCGGGGCACGTCCGCGTATCGGCGGCACGTCCCCGCATGCCGCACGCGACGATCTGTGCCACGATTCCTGGCGTGCTGCCCAACCTGCCCTACGCCGCCTACCTCCGCGTCTACCAGCCGCTCATCGCGTTCTCCAACCGCGAGAAGGCCTATTGGCGGGCCTACGCCGCGTCGTCGCGGCGGCCCCGCCGCAGCGACGCCGTCGCGACCGAGCACTCCGAGAGCCTGCGCCGGCTGGTCTCCGCTCCGCCCGTTCCGGTTCCCGAGCGCGAGAGCGGCGACGCCTACGTCCGGCGGCTGGGTGGCGAGGTGTACGTCTGCCCGTGGCAGACCCGGTTGCGGTCCTGGCTGGGCCTGCGCGACTTCCGTACCGAAACTCCGGCACGGCTGAGCGCGGCCTTCATACCCGAGCCGGTCGCCGAGGCGGCCGAAGAGCGCTTCGAGCAGTGGCGCGAGCGCGGCGAGCCGATGCGGACGCAGATTCTGACCAGTACCTGGACCGTGCCCCTCGCTTGGTTCTCGCCCTTCGACGCCGAGGAGCGCTGCCTGGTGCTGGGCGGCGAGGAGCAGCAGCCGGCCGACGCGGCCGACCCTGACTCCGCCGATCGCGGGCTGCGCGGCGAGCGGGCCCGCCACCCGGCCGGCGGTGCGCGCCCCGCGCCGCGAACGCTGCTGTACGTGGCGCGGATGGCCGAGGCCCGAGAGCGCCTGGAGCGCGCGATCGCCCTGCTGCGCGAGCACGTCGGCGACAGCACCTCCCTGTCGGAGGCCGAGGGGCTGCAGGACTGGCTTCTGGGGGTCGCCCACCCCCGCGCCCTGCTGGAGCTGGACTACGGCGGCCTGGTGCACCTCGTCGGCGACGAGAGCCTCCGCCAGGACCAGTCGGTGGCCGAGGTGGGCGCAGCCCTGACAGGGCTGGAGACCGGCGAGCACGAGCTCGCGGTGGCGATGTACCAGCGGGTCTCTCGGCGGTGGAAGGAGATGGAGGCCCTCAAGCACGCCAACTGAGGGTCACGCCTTCACCACGCGCTCAGAGGGGCCGATCGGCTCCGCCGCCACGCCGAGCGCCAACCTGGCGGCCAGGTTTTTCACCCAACGCGTTCGGCCAAGCGCGTTCTGACAGGCGGATATGTCTAGACGAGTTTCACAGTTGGCATCAACAGCTCCGAAACAGGGCATAATACTCCATACAGATCGACATAGACTGTATCGAGCCGGTCACCGACTGCACTCTGCGTAACCGGAAAGCCAGGGCACACCGGGGATGTACGTGACAGGGGAGTGGTGTCGATGGGAGAAGACACCTACGCCCCTGACACCGGCCGCGCCGATGAAAGGCCAGGCCAGAACCCGAGCACCGACACCCGTCGCGTGCGGCGCCCCGAGTTTCAGTCGGGCCGTCTCTAGCACTTCCGGTTCACCGGATCGAGAAAAACAGGGCCGGAGAACGAAGTTTTGACCGAATACGCCACATGCCACTAAACGTGTCGCTAGAATCACTCAGCGTGACGCGACTCATGGGCGACTTTGCGACCTCCCATCCGACAAAGTCGCGTTAAGTGGTCGCGTAATCACCTCGGGTGATGCCAATATAGACCTACGAGGGCAATATTGGACATCCGGGCTAAGTGCCAGGATAAGGCTCAGGATCGGCACACAGATCCAGGAGGAGAGGCCGTACACATGTCAACTCGCACGCCCGAGGCGGAGCCCCTGTTGACTCCTGCCGAGGTCGCCACCATGTTCCGCGTGGACCCCAAGACCGTCACACGCTGGGCAAAGGCGGGCAAGCTGACCTCGATTCGGACCCTCGGTGGCCACCGTCGCTACCGCGAGACCGAGGTCCGCGCTCTGCTGGCGGGTATCCCCAACCAGCGCTCGGAGTGATCTCCCCGGCTTGTGCCGTATCCGGGGGGATGGAGCGGGGAGCGCGCGCCGACTCCCCGACCGCTGAGGGCGGGCCGCAGTGCGGCCCGCCCTCCCGCCTGCCGGGGCCCGCCCGCGCGTATCGTGCCTGCTGCGCACGGTGGGGACCTTTGCTGCGGAACCGACGCTGTCGGTATCTTCACGGTGGAGCCGCGCAGCGTCTCGACCCCGCGCCACCGCACCGTGCTCCGACGCCGAACAGAAGACGAAGGCGGGAGGGAGGCCACATGCGGGACACGCGTGTCGGCCCCACCGGCTTCCACGACGTCCGCGAGACCAACCTGGGCGTGGTCCTGCGGGCCGTGCGTACACTGGCCCCCTGCTCCCGCGCCGCGGTGGCCGCCGCGACCGGGCTGAACAAGACGACGGTCTCCAGCCTGGTCGCCGACCTCATCGCGCGCGGCCTGCTCCGCGAGACCGGCGAGTCCTCCGAGCGCCGGGTCGGCCGACCGGGAGTGATGCTCGCGCTGGACGACCGGACCATCGCCGCGGTCGGCGTCGAGGTGAACGTCGACTACCTCTCCGTGGTCGCCGTCGACCTGCTGGAGCGCGCCCTTGTCACCCGGCACATCGCCTTCGACGCACGCTCGGCCGGCCCCGACGCATGCGCGCGGCGCATCGTCTCCGCCGTCGCGGAGGTGGCGGCGGCGCCGGCGCTGCGCCGGCGCGCCGTGATCGGGCTGAGCGTGGCGGTGCCCGGCCTCGTCGACTCCCCCAACGGCGTCGTCACGCGGGCGCCCAACCTCGCCTGGCTCGGAACCCCGCTGCGCAGCCGGATCGAGGAGCTGATGGACCGCGCCGGCTCGGCGCCCGTCCCTGTTCTCGTCGACAACGACGCGAACCTGGGCGCGGTCGCCGAGTACCGCGGCGGCCACCTCGCGCATACCGCCGACCTCGTCTACATAACCGGCGAGGTCGGCATCGGCGCGGGGGTGCTGATGAACGGAGAGCTGATGCGCGGCTCCGCCGGTTTCGCCGGCGAGATCGGGCACGTGCGCATGGTCGAGGACGGTCCCGAGTGCGGTTGCGGTCGACGCGGCTGCCTGGAGGCGCTGGCCGGAATCGAAGCCATCCTGCGCGCGGCGCTGCCCGACCGATTCCCCGGAGGCGCGCTCACCCGGGCCGACCTGGCCGACCTCGTCGAAACCGCCGTCGAGCGCGCCGCCGCGGAGGACACCGTCGCCGTCGAGGCGCTGGACACCGCCGGCGCCTGGCTGGGCCGGGGCGCCGCGACCCTGGTCAACCTGGTCAACCCCGGTGCGGTGGTGCTGGGCGGGTACTTCGTGCCGCTCGCGCCGTGGCTGCTGCCCGCGTGCCGCGCGGCGGTGCGCGAGCTGGCGTTCGCGCCCGGCGCGGGGGGATGCACCGTGGAGCCCTCCGAGCTGGGGCTGACCGCGGCCGCGCGCGGCGGTGCGGTGGCGATGGTCGACGCGATGGAGAGCGGGCGGCTGCCGCTGCCCGCGCCGCCGAGAAACGGCGCCGCGGCGGCGGCCGACGAAGGCGCCTCGTGACTCCTTCGCGGGCGCCGCGCCGTCCGCGTGCGCGCTGAGCCGCATACGGCCGCGATTGCGGCGACGCGCTGCGACGCGGGGGCGGGCGCCCCACCCCCAAGCGGCGCCCGGTCCGGCGGTTCGGGCCGGGCGCCTTCAGCGGGGCAGGGGGGTCAGCCGACGACGTGGCCCTGCACGTACTCGTCGCGCCGCTCCCACTCCAGGTAGCGCTCGGACTCGCCCATCAGGCTCGTGGCGAGCCAGACGGCGACGCCGACGTCGTCGGCCAGACCCAGCACCGGCACGAACAGCTCGGGCACCAGGTCGATCGGCGAGGCGACGTAGACGAGCCCTAGGACGAACACCAGCAGTCGGGTAACGGTGAGGCCCTCGTATCGGCCGCGCAGGCGCGACATCATCATGCGCGGAAGCGCTGCGGCGCGCTCCCCCAGGCCGGGCGCACCCGGCCGGGCGTTGTGCTGCACGGCCTGCCATGCCGCGGCCCCGGCGGCGGCGCGGTTGCTCTTGCGCATCGACTCCACCTCGACTTCGTGTGGCTCGGCGGTGCGGCCGAACGGCCCACCTCCGCACTACTCACGATATGACGCGTGCACGGAAGCGAAAGTTCCGGATACCGGCTAGGTTGGTCTCCGCTTCCCCTTCCCCACACTCCCCGACTCAAGGACGCCGTAGACCATCATGCGTACGAAACCCGCCGCACCGGGGGCGATTCCGCTGATCGCACCACTCCTGGCGGCGGCCGTCCTCACCCTGCCCGCCTGCTCGGCGGTGAGCGGAGGCAGCACGCCCGACCCGTCCGCGGCACCCCCGCCCTCCGCCGGCGGATCGGGCTCTTCGCCCTCCGACGACCGGGGCTCGGGGGATGAGGGCCCGGCTTCCGCTCAGGGCCCGCTGGGGGGCATGACGGTCGTCGTGGACCCCGGCCACAACGGCGGCAACGCCGACGCCGCCGAGGAGATCGCCGAGACCGTCGACGCCGGGCACGGAAGCAAGGCCTGCGACACCGTCGGCGCCGAGACCGACGACGGCTACACCGAGCACGCCTTCAACTGGGACGTGTCCGAGCGGCTTCGAGGCGTCCTGGAGGAGGACGGCGCCGAGGTGGTGTTCACTCGCAACGACGACGAGGGCGTCGGCCCGTGCATCACCGAGCGCGCCGAGATCGGCAACGAGGCGGAGGCCGACGCGGCGATCTCCATCCACGCCGACGGCGGCCCGGCGAGCGGGCGGGGCTTCCATGTCATCGCACCGGGCGACCTGGAGGGCTACACCGACGACATCGCCGAGCGCTCGCAGCGCCTGGCCCTGGACGTGCGCGCGGAGTTCGAGGAGGGCACCGGGCAGCAGCGCGCCGACTACATCGCCGAGGACGGCCTCGACCACCGCACCGACCTGGGCGGCCTGAACCTCTCCGACGTACCGAAGGTGTTCCTGGAGGCAGGGAACATGAGCAACCCCGAGGACGCCGCCGACCTCTCCGACCCCCAGTGGCGCGAGAAGGCCGCAAAGGCGGTTGCGGCGGGGATCAGCCGCTACCTGCAGGAGGAGCAGGGCGGCGGGGACGAGGAGGAGTAGTCCGCCTCAAGCAGCCTCAAGCACACGTTGGCCCTCTCGCCGGTTCGCGCCCGGAACTGCCCGGCCGCGAATCGGCGGCGGCCTGCGGATCGGGCGGCCGCGGCTTGCTGAGGCGTCGGCGGGGGCGGATGCGGCCGGAAGCGGAAGCGCGGGCGGGTGTCGGAGGTGCCATGCCTTGCCCGATAATCGCGTAATGACCGATTCATCCCCCGAATCCCGGCCGACCGCACCATCGAATCCGGCGGAAGCGGCCGACCTACCCCTCGAGTTCGACGTCGTCCGGCGCGGCTACGACCGCCGGCAGGTTCTGACCCTGCTGGAGACGCTGCAGCGGAGCCTCGACGACCCCGCGGCCCCCGGTGCGGTCACGCCCCGGGAGGCGCGCGACCGCGCCGCGTTCGACATGGTGCTGCGCGGTTTCGACCGCGCCCAGGTGGACGCCGCCTTCGAACGGCTGCTGGAGTCGCTGGCGGCCGTGCGCGGCGAGGACGGCGGCGGCGCCGCGGCGGGCGAGGTGCGGGCGGAGCGTGCGGACCCCGTCGCGTTCGACCGGGTCCTGCGCGGCTACGATCCCCTCGCGGCAGCGGAGCTGGTCGACGCGGGCGCCAAGGCGCTGCGAGGGCTGCGCGGCGGCGAGAGCGGCGCCGCCGCCGCGCGTGCGGCGGCCGACGCCCTCCGCGACCGGCGAGACGCGCTTCCCCGCGCCCTGCGCGGCTTCGACCGGCGGCAGGTGGACAGGGCCGTCGACGCCGTCTGCGAAGAATTGGAGCGCGGACCCCAGCCCCGTTGAGCTTGCAGCCATCGTCAAGGAGAGGATTTCCATTCGCGATGGCTGCAAGATCGACGGTGATCGCGCGCGGCGACGCCGCACCGCCCCGGCGCGTCCGATTCCGGCAGGCCTGAGCGGAGTGGTCTTCTCCCACGTTCCGCCGAGGAATCGGCACAATGTAGCCATGCCTCTGACACCGGCTGACATCCGCAGCAAGCAGTTCAACACGGTGCGCTTGCGCCCGGGATACAACGAGGAGGACGTCGACGCCTTCCTCGATCGGGTGGAAGCCACGCTCGCCGGCCTTCAGGGAGGTCCGCGCAACGCGCCGCCCATGACCGCGGAGGAGGTGGACGGCGCGAAGTTCCGGACCACGCGGCTGAGCCCCGGCTACGACGAGGACGAGGTCGACGCCTTCCTCGACGTCGTCTCGGCGGAGCTTCGCAGGCACGGCCTCGTTCGCGCCTCCGAGGCGGCGTGGCCGGGTCCCGCGGGGCCCTACGGACAACGGCCGCAGCAGGGCCCCCAGCCGCCGCACGGGCCGGGCCCCCTGCACGGCACCGGTCCCGGCGGCGGTCCCGTTCCACCGCCTCCGGACCCCGGCCCGATGGCGCCTCCGCCTCCTCCGGGCAGCGGCCCACCGCCCACCGGACCGCCTCCCTCGGCGCAGGGCGGACGGCCGCCGATGCGCCCCGAGGACATCCGCAACCAGCAGTTCTCCACCACCCGGCTCACCACCGGCTACAACGAGGAGGAGGTCGACGCTTTCCTGGACAGCGCCGAGGCGACGCTGGAGGCGCTGATGCACGGCCACGGCGATCGTGCGCCGCTGACCGCCGCCAAGGTCGACCGCGTCAAGTTCTCCACCACGCGCGCCCGGCCGGGTTACGACCCCGCGCAGGTCGACGCGTTCCTGGACTTCCTCGCCCAGGAGTTCCGGCACTACGAGGACACCCGGTAGCCCGGGCCGGGGCAGGGGAGCACGGCGGCGCGACACGTCGAACGCCGCGCTCTGCTGCCCCGGCCCGCCGCGACCGAGCAGCACCGGCAACCGACCGTGCCCGCTGTTCGCCGGTGCGATCCGCGCAATCCGCTCCTCCGAAAACCTCGCCTTCGGACACGCTCGAATCGCCGAGCCTTCCATCCGATACAGAAAGTAATATGCGATAACTTGACGCACACGCGCGTGTCGCGACAGGCACGGCGATCCGGAGGAGGGCAGGACCATGACGCAGACGGCGGCCTCCGGCGACGGTCAGCGCCGCCTCCCGCAGCGGCGCTCCGCCGCTCGTAAACGCGCACCGCGCGCTGCCGCCGCCCGCGCGCCCGCGCAGCTCGTCCGGCGGGACCAGCAGCTGCGGCCACCGCGGACGGGCGCAGGTTCCGGACACGCGCCGGCGCAGCCGCCGGTGCGCCCTGCCCCGGTGCCGGCCGGTTTCGGTCCCCCTGCCGGTGATGCGGCGCCGAACGAGCCGCTGTCCGTCTCCCGGCACCCCTGGGAGGTGCCGCTGACTGTCGCGGCCGCGCTGGTCACCTGTTGCGTGATCGGCGCCGCCGTCCACACGGTGTGGACGGGCGAGGGGCCGGCGCTCTGGGCGGCCGGGCTCGTGCTCGCGGGAATCCCCGGCGGCTGCTGGGCGGCGGGCGGTCTGCGGCACGCGCGCCGGCGGGCGCAGTCGGTCCGCATCTCGCCCACGCAGTTCCCCGACGCCGACCACGCCATCCGTCGACTGAGCGTCGGGATGGGGCTGGCGGCCATACCCGACGTCTACGTCTACCCGGCCGCGAGCGGAGGGCCGCGGCCCTGGGGCGTAGGACACGGTCGGCGCGGCTACGTCGTGGTGCCCGGCGACCTGTTCGACTCCGACGGCCGGCTGCGCGACCCCGATGCCCTGCGCTTCGTCGCCGCCCACCAACTGGGCCACATCGCCGCCGGCCACGCGTCGTTCGGACTGCGGGCCGCGACGGCCGCCGCCCGGCTGGTGCCCGTGCTCGGCGCCGCGCTTTCGCGCGCCATGGAGTACACGGCGGACAACCACGCGCACGCGTACTGCCCCGAGGGGGTGCACGCCGTGCGCCTTCCGGCGGGCGGAGCCCGCCTGTACGCGCAGGTGAACATGAGCGAGATGGCCGAGCGCGCACGCACCGACCGGGGGCCGTTCGTGTTCCTCTACAACCTGCTCTCCAGCCGGCCGGCCAACACCAAGCGGATGGCCGCCCTGCGCGACCGCTCCCGCCCGGGGCGCCTCTTCTTCTGACCGGCGCACCGGACCGGGCGGCCCCCAGGGGCTCCGGTGGCAACGGCCCCCTGCCTGGGCCTGCGTGGTCAGCCGCTCAGCCGCCGGGGGCGGGATCGGCCGGGCGGAGCTCGGCCAGGAGAAGCTCGGCGAAGTAGGTGCCGACCTCCGATCCGGTCAGCTCGCCTCCTGCGCGGTACCAGGTGCTGAGGTGGTGCACGGCGCCGAAATACTGGGTGACGGCGATGTCGGCCGGCACGTCGGTGCGGAACACGCCTTCGCGCTGGCCCTCCTCGATCATGCCGCGGAAGCGCTCGTGGTACCGGCGCCGCTCCTTGCGCACGGCCGTCATCCGGTCGTCGGAGAGCATGTGCAGCGACCGGAAGAAGATCCGCGTGTCGTCGAGGTTGTCGACGGTGGTGTGCACGACGTCGACCGCGGCGTTGCGCAGCCGCTCGCCGACCGGGCCCTCGGCGCCCGCGAACGCGTTCAGCCGCTCCGTCTGCATGGCGAGCACGCGCTGGTAGATCGCGTAGAGCAGGTCCTCCTTGGAGGTGAAGTAGTGGTACATCGCCCCCTTGGTCACTCCGGCGGCCGAGACGAGTTCCTGCACCGAGGTGCGCTCGAAGCCCTGCTCGGCGAAGAGCCGGGTGGCCACCGAGAGCAGCCGGTCGGGAACCGCGGGCCCGCGGCCGGGTGCGGTTGCCGACCGCTCGGAGCCGTCCGTGTTCTGCATGCGCCTTCCCGTCTGCCGAGTCCTGCGCACAGTGGCGCACGTTCCAGCATAGGCATACCATCCGGTCGGTCGCTGGACGCCCGCCGGGCCGCGCCGCGAAGAGCGATCGGACCGAGAGCGCTCCCACGCGAAGCGGGGCGGGCACGCCCGGGGACCCGCAGGGGAACTCCGCACCGTCGCGCCGTTTGCCTCCCCGCAGGCCCGCCGCCGCACCCGGCCCGCGGGCGACACGCTGAAGCGCGGCCGCCGCCCGGGCACCGGTGCCGCGACGAGACGGCAGGCCATCGGAGCTCCTGCGGGCCACCGAACCCGCGACCGACAGCGCGCCGCCCGGCACCGGAGCCCGGCGCGGCCCTAAGGTGGTGGCCCGCCGCGACACACCGCCGGCAGCTGTCGATTCGTACGCATGTTCGATATACTGGTGGAGTGAGTCTCTACAACGAACGGATCGACGTCAGATCGACCACCGGCGGCCACCCGGCGTTCTTCGCCTGGCGCGACCGCACCTACCGTGTCCGGCGCATCATCGGCGCCTGGGGCGCGCCGCATGAACGCGCCGCCCGCACCGCCACGACCGCGGCCGCCGACATGCGACTGGTCCGCGTCGCCGCCGAGTCTCCCGACGGAGAGCTGAGCATCGCCGACATCAGCTGCGACAACACCACCGGCGACTGGACCATGCGCCGCCTGTGGGGCTGATCCGCCACACGCCCGGCCGCCACGCGCAGAGCGGCCGGGCGGCGCTGCCGCCGGTGGCCGTCGGCGCACCGGCACGGTATGCGGTCACACGTCCAGTTCGGTCTGCCCCCGGCCCGCCCGAGCGGAGCTGCGCCCGCCGACCCGTCTGAGGCAGCGGCGGCAGGTCACCGGATACTCGGCCGGGCGCAGGCGCAACGGGTCGGCGGCGGCCCGGCACACGACCGCGGGAACCCGCACACCCACCCACGTCGTTTCCTCGACCGCGTGGACCACCGAGGACGCGCCGATCGTCGCCCTGCCGCCCGACAGCTCGCGCCTGCGCCGCGCCAGGACCGCGGCGAGATGCTCGACGTCCGCCCCGGACGCACCGGGATCCTCCTTGGCCGCTCCGCTCATGGGACCAGGATCGCGCACCGCGCCGACAGCCGGGGAACGACCGTACTGCACGAGGGCCGTGGCGCCCCGTACGGGCCGCTAGGGCGCGGCGTAGTACGCCGGCCCCTCCTCGCGGGCGTGGGCGATGCGGCGCATGACCCGCTCGTTCATCGGGGGCAGCCGGTCGGGGGCGAACCAGCCGACCTCGAGCGACTCCTCCTCGTCGGGGCGCGCGCTCCCGCCCACGGGGCGGCACCGGAAGGTGACGTCCATGAACTGCACGCGGTCGCCGTTTCCGTAGGTGAACGGCGGCTCGGTGACGACGCTGGCGATCCGCTCGGGGGCCACGTCGACGCCGGTCTCCTCGGCGACCTCGCGGACGAGCGCGGCGGCCGGCTGCTCGCCGGGCTCCAGGATGCCGCCGGGAGTGCTCCAGAACCCGTCGTCGGCGCGCCGGTGCAGCAGTATCTCTCCCGACTCCGCCACGACCACGGCGGTCACGCCCGTCAGCCAGAGCAGTTCGTGGCCCACGTGCTTGCGCAGGCGAAGGATGAAGTCGGGTGTGGGCATGGCATCGAGACTACCCAGCGGAGCCGCCGGTGAACGCAGCACTCACCCGGTGAGCGGGCGCCGGTAGACGAGCGAGTAGCGCCAGAAGAGCAGGCGCCGCACGCGCGCTCCGGGCAGGTGGCGCCCCGCCGCGAGGCGGACCCGGCACAGGCTCATCCGGGGCTCGCGCATCGCAACGGGCGCCTCGGACGCAGGGCTGGGAATACCGGTGAAGGCGCGGGCGGCGAGCAGGCCGGCGCCCATCGCCCATTGCGGAGCCAGAGCGGCTGCGCCGGCCGCGTGGTCGGCCGCGGTCTCCTCGCGGTAGAGCCCGAGGACGGCGAGGACGCCGCCCGGTGCGAGCCCATGGGCCATCGCCCGCACCGACTCGGCGAAGTCCATGTGGTGAAGGCTGGCGACGGCGGAGACGAAGTCGTAGGCGCCGACCGCGATGCCGTAGTCCGCAAGGGCCGTTTCGGTGTACTGCACGCCCAGCCGCCGCGGTGTGCGCTCACGGGCCTCGGCGATGACGCCTGGGTCGGGATCGATGGCCTCGACGCGGGCGCAGCGGGCGGTGAGGCGGCGGGCGAAGCGCCCGGTGCCGCATCCGACGTCGAGCGCGCGCACGCAGTGGTCGGGCACGTGGCGGAGCAGATGGTCGTGGTAGTGGACGTTGTGGTCCCACGAGAAAGGCAATGACGCTCCGAGTGCGGCGCGGGCCGGTCGGCAGCACGGCACGGCGGCGGCCCCGGTTTCCCGGGGCGCCGCGCGCCGCGGCGCGGTCGTCCATGGCGGTGCGGGGGGTTCAGCCCGCCTGCTGCTTGCCCTCCAGCAGCTCCATGGCGTTGACGGCCGCCGATACGGAGTTGTGGACCGGAACCTGCCGGTGCAGGCCGACGAGGCGGACGACCTTGGTCACCCGTTCGTTCGGCGCGGCCAGCGCGAGGCTGCCACCGTGCTCCTTCACGGCCCGATAGGCGTTGATGACGACGTTCAGGCCGCTGGAGTCCATGAACTCCAGCCCCGTCAGGTCGAGGATCAACCACGGACCGTGCTTGTCGATCGCGGACAGGACATGTTCGTGGAGGTCGTCGGCGGTCGCGATGTCGAGGTCGCCCTCGACGCTCACGATCACGCTGTGGTTGTCGACCCGGGTGCTCAGCCCAAGCCTGTGCACGTTCACTCCTCCCAGCCCCACGTGTCGATGAGGGGTTCCCCTTGCTCACCCTACGGAAAACAGCGGATTTCGGTAGGGGTCCACCGCGTTCTGTTGCGACGGCGGCCATGAGCGGGAGGGTTCGCGACCCGGCCGGACGCCGATGAACAGGACCGCCGGAGAACAGCCCCTGTTCCCGTAAGCCTTCGAACACATACGGTATTAGGCCTGCCGCCCTACGGGAATGCCGTCTCGCAAGTATCTTCTCCACGAGCAGGGCGTTCCAGACCCGGGGTCATTGTGGCCTGTTTCACTCCCCTCACACAACGCCGCATTCACAGGCCAGGCGGAGGATGTGATGAATCATTCCCTTCGCCCCGATTCGTCCTCGCCCAGCGACGCGGCGCTCCCCGCTCCTCCTCCGACGCCGAAGTCGCCGAGGATCCGCTCGGCCGCCAGCGTCGGGGTGAGTTCGCCGGCGCGCACACCGGCTTCCAGGCGCGGACCGTCCTCGCGCACGCGCGGGTGCGCGAGAAGGCTGTCCATCAAGCGGTCGCGCACCTGCGCCCACATCCAGTCGACCTGCTGGCGGCCACGGCGCCGGTCGAGCTCTCCGGCCTCCTCCAGTGTCGCGCGGTGGTCGAGAACCGTCTGCCAGAAGCCGTCGAGCCCGTCGCCGGTCAGGCCACTGCAGGTCAGCACGGGAGGGCGCCAGGCCGGGTGCACCGGCTGGAGCATGTGCAACGCACGGGACAGTTCGCGTGCGGCCGTACGGGCTTCGGCCTCATGCGGGCCGTCCGCCTTGTTCACCGCCGCCAGGTCGACCAGCTCCAGCACGCCTTTCTTGATCCCCTGCAACCGGTCGCCGGTGCGTGCCAGGGTCAGAAAGCAGAAGCAGTCGACCATGCCGGCCACCGCGACCTCGGACTGACCCACTCCCACGGTCTCGACGAGCACGACGTCGAAGCCCGCGGCCTCCATCAGCACCATGGTCTCCCGGGTGGCGCGGGCGACCCCGCCCAGCGTGCCCGCCGTCGGCGACGGACGCACGAACGCCTGCGGGTCGACCGAGAGCCGGGCCATGCGGGTCTTATCGCCGAGGATGCTGCCGCCGGAGCGGGTGGACGAGGGGTCCACCGCCAGCACCGCGACACGGTGCCCCTGTCCGGTAAGGCGCGTGCCCAAGGTGTCGATGAACGTGGACTTGCCCACGCCGGGTACCCCGGAGATGCCGACCCGGTGTGCCTTGCCTGCGTGCGGCAGCAGCCGCACCAGGAGCCGCTGTGCGAGCTCGGCGTGGTCGGGCCGGCGCGACTCGACCAGCGTGATGGCGCGCGCGAGCGTCGGGCGGTGCCCGGCCAGGACCCCCTCGGCGTAAGCGTCGACATCGACGGTGCGGCTCATGCGGGCCCCTCGGCGGGCTCCCCCCGTACCCGGCTCACGACCGGTGGCCCAACTCGGCCTCCAGGGTCTCCAGCAGGCCCACCGCCGCCTCGGCGATGACCGTGCCCGGCGGGAAGATCGCCGCCGCCCCGGCCTCGTACAGGGCGCCGTGGTCGGCCGGGGGGATCACGCCGCCCACCACGACCTTGATGTCGGGACGGCCCAGGGATTCCAGCTCGGTCCGCAGCGCAGGCACCAGGGTGAGGTGGCCGGCGGCCAGCGAGGAGACGCCCACGATGTGCACATCGGCCTCGGCGGCCTGGGCGGCGACCTCGGCCGGTGTCTGGAACAGCGGCCCCACGTCCACGTCGAAGCCGAGGTCGGCGAACGCCGTCGCGATCACCTTCTGCCCGCGGTCGTGGCCGTCCTGTCCCATCTTTGCGACCAGGATGCGCGGTCGGCGGCCCTCGTTCTCCTCGAACGCGCGCACGCGCCCGGCCACCTCGGCCATCGCGGTCTCGGCGTCGGCGGACGAGCCGGCTTCCTCGCGGTACACACCCTGGATGGTACGGACCTGCCCGGCGTGGCGGCCGAAGACCCGCTCCATCGCCGCGGATATCTCGCCGACGGTGGCCTTGGCGCGGGCGGCGTCGACCGCGGCGGCGAGCAGGTTGTTCTCCAGGGTCGCGCCGCCGGACTCGGCGGCGGCAGCGGCGCCGAGTCGGTCCAGCGCGGCGGTCACCTCGGCGTCGTCGCGCTCGGCGCGGAGGCGCTCCAGCTTCTCCAGCTGCTCGGCGCGCACCCGGGAGTTGTCGACGCGCAGCACGTCGATCTCGTCGTGGGTGTCGGGCCGGTACTTGTTGACGCCGACCACCGGCTGGCGGCCGGAGTCGATGCGCGCCTGGGTGCGGGCAGCGGCCTCTTCGATGCGCATCTTGGGGATACCGGCGTCGATGGCGGCGGCCATGCCCCCGGCCCGTTCGATCTCGTCGATGTGGGCCATGGCGCGTTCGGCCAGCTGGGCGGTGAGGCGCTCGACGTAGTGGCTGCCGCCCCAGGGGTCGATGACCCGGGTGGTGCCCGACTCCTGCTGCAGCACCAGTTGAGTGTTGCGGGCGATGCGCGCCGAGAAGTCGGAGGGCAGCGCCAGTGCCTCGTCCAGCGCGTTGGTGTGCAGCGACTGGGTGTGGCCCTGGGTCGCGGCCATCGCCTCGACGCAGGTGCGCACCACGTTGTTGAACACGTCCTGGGCGGTCAGCGACCACCCGGAGGTCTGGGAGTGCGTGCGCAGCGACAGCGACTTCGGGTCGTCCGGGCCGAAGGAGCCCACCAGCCGCGCCCACATCCGGCGGGCGGCCCGCAGCTTCGCGACCTCCATGAAGAAGTTCATGCCGATCGCCCAGAAGAACGACAGGCGCGGCGCGAACGAGTCGACGTCCAGGCCCGCCCGCCGGCCGGCGCGGATGTACTCGATGCCGTCCGCCAGCGTGTAGGCGAGCTCCAGGTCGGCCGTGGCCCCGGCCTCCTGCATGTGGTAGCCGGAGATCGAGATGGAGTTGAACCGCGGCATGCGCTGCGACGTGTAGGCGAAGATGTCGGAGATGATCCGCATCGACGGCTGCGGCGGATAGATGTAGGTGTTGCGGACCATGAACTCCTTGAGGATGTCGTTCTGGATGGTGCCCGCCAGCCGGTCGGGCGCCACCCCCTGCTCCTCGGCGGCCACGATGTAGAGCGCCATCACCGGCAGCACCGCGCCGTTCATGGTCATCGACACGCTCATGCGGTCCAGCGGGATCCCGTCGAAGAGCTGGCGCATGTCGTAGACGGAGTCGATCGCCACGCCCGCCATGCCGACGTCGCCGGTCACCCGCGGGTGGTCGGAGTCGTAGCCGCGGTGGGTGGCGAGGTCGAACGCCACCGAGAGCCCCTTCTGCCCCGCGGCGAGGTTGCGCCGGTAGAAGGCGTTGGACTCCTGGGCGGTGGAGAAGCCCGCGTACTGGCGTACGGTCCAGGGCTGGTTGACGTACATGGTCGGGTAGGGCCCGCGCAGGAACGGCGGCACGCCCGGGTACTCTCCCGCCAGGCCCAGGCCTTCGCGGTCGGCCGCGGTGTAGAGCGGCTTGACTCCGATGCCCTCGGGGGTGTCCCAGGTCAGCGAGTCCGGGCTCTTGCCGGTGGCCTCCTCGAACGCGCGCGCCCACTCGCCGGCGTCCCCGCAGCCGGCATCCGCGGTCCGCTCGGCCGCGGCGCCGGGACCGATGCGGCTGAAGTCGGGAATCATCGGGCCACCCCCAGAGCGTCGTGCAGGTCTGCCAGCAGGCCGAGCGCATCGCATCCGGCGAAGCAGAAGCCGTCGACGGCGGCGCCCTCAGGCGCGGCCGAGTCGGGCCCCGCCAGCAGGACCCGGTCGGCGCCCGCCTCCTTCAGCGCGGTGGCGGCCGCCACCGCGTGCTCGGCGTAGAGCCGGTCGGTGCCGCACAGGCAGGCGATACGCGCTCCGCTCTCGCGGAACGCTGCGGCGGCCTCGTCGGCCCCGCCGGTCGAAGTGCCGCCCGCGGGCTCGATCCCGCCCGCCCGCAGCAGGTTGCCGGTGAATGCGGCCCGCGCGGTGTGCTCGGCGACCGGCCCCAGCGTGGCGAGGAACACGCGGGGCCGCGCGCCGGTGGCGGCCAGATGGGCGTCGGAGCGGTCGCGCAGGTCCTCGAACTCCTCGGCGTAGCGCCGCGCGGGAAGCGCGTTCGCTCCCGGCCGCCCGTGCCCGGCGGCCCGGGGCAGCGGATCGCGCGCAACGGCGGGTTCGTCGAGGTCGGGGAACTCGCTGACGCCGGTGATCGGATCGCGCCGGTGGGCGATGGCGTCGCGGCGCCGCCGCCACACCCCGCCCACGCGCTCGGCGACCAGACCGGTGGACAGCGCCTCAACCATGCCGCCGGCGGCCTCCAGTTCCTGGAAGAACACCCAGCCCGCGCCGAAGAGGTCGCCGGTCAGGCGCTCGACGTAGAACGAGCCGCCCGCGGGGTCGACGACACGGGCCAGGTGGGACTCTTCGGCCAGCAGCGTCTGGGTGTTGCGGGCGATCCGCTGGGCGAAGCCGTCGGGCAGGCCCAGAGCGGAGTCGAACGGAAGCACGGTCACCGCGTCGGCGCCGGCCGCCCCCGCGGCGAAGCACGCCAGCGTGGAGCGGACCATGTTGACGTGGGGGTCGCGGCGGGTGGCCATGGCGGCCGAGGCCGCGGCGTGCTGGTACATGGCGGGGCGCTCGGCGGCGTCCAGGCCGCAGGCCTCCAGAACCCGGTCCCACATCGCGCGCGCAGCCCGCAGCTTGGCGATGGTGCCGAACTGGTCGGCGCTCGCGGCGAACCGGAACTCCAGCCGCCGCGCGGCTTCGGCGAGCTCCAGCCCGGCGCCGGTGAGCGCCCGCAGGTAGGCCACGCCGGCGGCCATGGCGGCGCCCAGCTCCTGGGCCTGCGAACCGCCTGCCTCGTGGTAGGGCGTGGCGTCGGCTGTGGCCAGCCGCAGCCGGGGGTGGCGCGCGGCGAGCCCTGCGGCGGTGCGCGCGGCGGAGTCGAGGTCTGCGGGCGCGCCGGTACGGGCCGCGTGGCTCAGCGGGTCGATGCCCGCCCCGCCGGCGAGGGAGCTCTCCGGCAGCCCGCGGTCGGTCCAGGCGCGCACAAGCCCTTCGGCCGCGGCCTCGTAGTCGGCTCCGGCGTCCAGCGTGACGGGGCAGAGGTCGAGGTGCACGTCGGCCAGGACCTCGCCGATCGCGTCGACGGGGATGCCGCCCTCGCCGCACACCAGCCACAGCGCTCCCACGCCGTTCTCCAGATCGGCCAGGACCGCCCGGCGGGTCCGGTCGGGGCGGGGGTCGCGGTGCTGCTGGCGGACCTGCCAGGCTTCGGTGACGCCGCCGTGCGGGCGGGAGCCGCGGGTGAAGGGCGCGAGCCCCGGGTAGCCGGAGGCGGGGTCGTCGCCGTCCGTGTACAGCGGGCGGACGGTGATCCCGTCGTAGGTGGCGGTGGCCAGTGCCGCCTCCGGCTCCGCGGGGTCGGGGACGGCTGCGGGGTCGGCCTTCAGCAGCACCTTCTCGACCAGCTCGCGCCACTGCTGGCGGGTGGCCTCAGGGAAGTCTGTCGGCGCCAGGCCCGCGGCGCCCTCCCCGTGCGCGGTCCGGCGACCGCTCTCCGGCGTTTCCATACTCCGGATGTTAGGCAACCGGGCTCCGGCCCGGCCAGAGCGGGGCGGGGCTGTGGAAAAGCCGGACCGCAGCGCGGGGCGCGCACCGCCCCCGGCCCCACGGCGGGACCGCCGCAGCGGCCGCGCCCTCGCCGCTGCCGGGGCGCTATCCGGTCGGGCCCGTGTCCTCGGCGCCGGGCCCCTCCGGGGGTGGGAAGACGAAGCGCTGGCGGTCGCTGACGACGATGCTGTACCCCTCTCGCGTGACCGCCTCCACGTAGGCCCCGAGCCCTTCGGCCACGACGTCCTTGTCCATCGCGTCCAGCACGACCTGGACGCCCGAGCCGTCGCCCCCGCCCGCGTCGCCGTAGACGTAGCCGCCCATGGCCAGGGCGGGCGAGATGGACTGCTCGAACTCGTCCTCGAACCGCCACCGGATCTCGCCTGCGGCCAGGTCGACGGCGATCAGCGGGGTCTCGCCGGTGGCCTGCGGCAGCAGTACCGTGCCCGTCCGCGGCTCGTACAGTGCCCCCGGCAGGGGAGGCGGTGCGAACTCGTCGCTCGACGGGTTCGCACCCGGTTCGGAGAGGCTCCACAGCAGCTCGCCGGTGTGCAGGTCGTGCAGCGACAGCACGGACGGCTCCTCGGGCACCGTCCAGCGCACGAGGACGGCGGTGCGCATGGGCGCCTCGCCGGTTTCGTCCTCCGGAGCCGCGCCTCCGGTCTCCGCGCCGCCGTCCGCCGGCGCGGACCCCGAGGGGGAGGGGGAGCCGTCGCCCTCCGGCGGAGACGGCGCGTCGGGCGATCCCTCGTCCGGAGGCTCCTCGGTACCGCCCTCGCCGCCCTGCTCGGCCGGGATCTCGTAGTCGCCGACGACCTGCGGGCGGGGGCGCTGGACGTCGGTGCCTCCGGCGAGCTCCGGGTCGTCGCCGGCGATGCTCCACAGCAGGCCGCCCGCATCGTCGTCGGTAATCCCGCGCGCCTGGAGCAGTCCGGCGCCGTCGTCGAGCAGGAGCACGCCGTCGCGGGAGGCGACCGGAACCCCGTTGCGGTCGGGGTCGGGGGCGGCGGACGTCTGGTCCTCGGCGCTGTCGTCGGCGTTCCCGGAGCCCGCTCCGTCGCCCCCGCCCTCGGGCGGGGCCGCGAAGGTGTACTCCCACAGCTCCCCCTCACCGGGGATGGAGACCGTGTAGTCGCCGTAGGGCTCGTCGGCGCTCCACCCGGCGGGCCGGCGCACTACGGAGCCGCCGACGAAGGTGTCGCGGCCGCCCGACCCCTGCCACAGGGTCTCGCCGTCGTCGCCGATGATCCGCGTGCCGCCGTCGCGCCCCTCCACGACCAGCACGGGAGACCCGTCGGAGTCGGAGCCGTACCGCTGGATGTGGCGCTCGCCCTGCCACAGGGTCTCGCCGTCCTCCGCGCCCAGCAGCACGTGGTGCTCCTCGCTGTTGGAGCTGATGAGAAACGCGTCGCCGACGGAGGAGATGCGCACGCCCATCTCGTCGTCGAGGACGGACGGCCCCTCGGCGCCGGGGCCGTGCAGGTGGCGCAGCGGTTCGCCGCCGACGCCGGGAGGTAGTTCGCCCTCGAAGGCCGTAGGCAGCGGCCGCGGCGAGTCGTCGGGCCGGTCCGGCTCGTCCTCGCCCGTGCAGGCGGTCCCCGCGACGAGTAGCGCGACACCGGCGGCCGCTGCCAGCGGCGCCCGTCGCCAGGTGCGCATGAGCGGTCACTCCCTACGACGACATCATGTACCGGAATCCTAGACCGCCGACGGCGGGCCGACACACCCGAATACCGCCCCCCGTACGGCCGGGGCGGGCGCCGGGCGACGGCGGTCACTCTTCCGGTGCGACTTCGACGGTGGTGCTGCCGTTCACCTCGTAGTCGGCCTGCCCGCCGGTGGCCTCGGCCAGCCACGCGCCGAACCCGGCGAGGGCGGGATCAGCCACCGCGACGTCGAATTCCGCACCCGCCCCGTAACGCACGTCCTGGACGCGGTAGCCGGAGTCGCGCAGCTCGCTCTCCAGCCTGCCCGCCAGCACGTAGTCGGCGCTGACGGTGACCACCCGCAGCGTGCGCCGCTCCAGCAGCCCGACCTCGTCGAGCGCCGCGGCCACCGCGCCGCCGTAGGCGCGGATCAGCCCGCCGGCGCCCAGTTTCACCCCGCCGAAGTAGCGAGTGACCACCGCGACGGCGTCGGTCACGGCGCGGTGGCGCAGCACCTCCAGCATGGGCACCCCCGCCGTACCCGAGGGTTCGCCGTCGTCGCTGGAGCGCTGAACGCCGCCGTCGGCGCCGAGCACGTAGGCCGTGCAGTTGTGCGCCGCGTTCCAGTGCGCCCGCCGGCGCTCGGCGATGAACGCGCGCGCCTCGTCCTCGTCCCCCGCCCGCGCCAGGGCGCAGATGAAGCGGGACCTCTTGATGTGCAGCTCGTGCTCGCCGCCGCCGCTGATCGTTTGCATGTCCGTGCCGATCGTAGAGGGGGCGCGCGCCGGTGCGGAGGCCGGTCGGACGGGCACCGCCTGCGAGCGGTGCCGGGCGCCCCGTCCTCCCTTCGGGGCGCCCGGCACCGGGCCGGGAGGTGCGCGGCCTCACCCGCCCAGCGAGAACACCCAGTACGCGACTCCGTACATCGTCGCCATGATCAGGACCAGGGCGCAGATGTTCAGCCAGACGCCTGCACGCACCATCTGGTCGATGCGGATGTAGCCGGAGCCGAACGCGATCGCGTTGGGCGGGGTGGCGACCGGGAGCATGAACGCCAGCGACGCGGCGAGCGCAGCGGGCACCACCAGCAGCAGGACGTCCAGGTTCATGCCCACCGCCACACCGGCCAGCACCGGCAGGAAGATGGTGGCCGTCGCGGTATTGCTGGTCAGCTCGGTCAGGAGCAGGACCAGGGCCGCCACGATCAGCACCACCAGCCACGCGGGCACGGCGCTGAGCAGACCCACCCGCTCACCGATCCAGTTGCTCAGGCCGGACTCCTCGAACTGCACCGACAGCGAGATGCCGCCGCCGAACAGCAGCAGGATGCCCCAGGGCAGCTGGAGCGCCGTCGGCCAGTCGAGCGCGGCGACGCCTTCGCGGGGCCTGACGGGGATGACGAAGAGGGCGACGGCCACCGCCATGGCGATGCCGGCATCGGAGATGTCGGCGATCCACGGCAGGGTGTCGGCGATCGCCGCGGTGTCGGCCAGCAGCGGGACACCGACCCAGGAAGCGGCTGCGAAGACGAAGACCGCCAGAACCGTCCACTCGCCACGCGACATCGGCCCCATCTCGTGGAGCTGTTCGCGGATGAGCTGCCGCCCGCCGGGCAGCGTGCGGATCTTCGGCGGGTAGATCACCCGGGTCAGCAGTAGCCACGCCACGACCAGGAACACGGCGGCCAGCGGCAGGCCGACCATCATCCACTCGCCGAAGCCGATGTCGATGCCGTGGTTCTCGGAGAGGTAACCGGCCATGAACGCGTTGGGCGGGGTGCCGATGAGGGTCGACACCGACCCGATCGAGGCCGAGTAGGCGATGCCCAGCATCAGCGACGTGGCGAAGTTCGCGTCGCCCTTGCCGTCGCCGAGCTGGTTGACCAGGCCCAGCACCGACAGTCCGATCGGCAGCATCATGACGGTCGTGGCCGTGTTGCTGACCCACATCGTGATGAAGCCGGTGGCCAGCATGAACCCGGCGATGAGCATGACGGGGCTGGTGCCCACCGCGGCGACCACCGTCAGCGCGATGCGGCGGTGCAGGTTCCACCGCTGCATCGCCATGGCCAGCATGAACCCGCCCATGAACAGGAAGATCACGTCGTTGGCGTAGGGCGCCGCCACCTCGGCGATGTCGGCGCCGAGCAGCACGGGGAACAGCACGAGCGGCAGCAGCGCCGTCGCGGGAAGGGGGATGGCCTCGGTCATCCACCACACCGCCATCAGCGTCGCGACGCCCGCTGTCACCTTGCCGGCGTGCTCCAGCGAATCGGGCAGGAGGAAGTACACGGCCAGTGCCAGGACGACCCCGGCCGCCAGACCGGTCCTCTTGCGCGGCAGACCGCTCTCGGCCTCGGCGGCGTCACCGGGGGAGGTGAGCGAGTCGCCGCCGACCGGCCCTCCGGCGGCGGCCGGTGTCGAGCCGGGTTCAGTCGGTTTCTCCATGATTTCCTCGGATCCGTCACACACGTGTCGTGTTTCACACGGTTTCTACCTTCGCCTCGGCTGGCGAACCCCGGTTCCGGTATCGAAGCGACAACGAAGCGCACACCGTGGCCGCTGGGGCCGGGGCGCCCTCGGCGACCGGGCGGCAGCCCGTAGCGCTGGAAACGACGCCCGGTGGACGGCCGCGGCCCACCGCCCGCCGGGGTCGCACAATGGGGGCATGACCGGATCCGGTATCGACGCCCTGGGTCTCGCCGAGCCGCTGCGCCGCAGGCTCTACGACTACGTCGCAGATCACGGGGGCGAGATCAGCCGCGCCCCGACACCCGCGCATCGCCGCGATTCCACGTGATGTCGCAGTCACTTTGGGTAGCGTCTCCCTGAAGGCGACCGCGCAACTACGGAGGGTTCAGACGTGTCGGTGACCCGAGCCATCTTCGGCCTGGCGGCCGCATCGCTGCTGACCACGGGATACGGAACACCGGAGGGCGACGCCGGGGGCGCCGCCGAGCCCTCGTTCTCCGCCGGCCGGACGGCCGAAGCCGGGGGCCCCGGCCTCGCCCGCTTCGGAGGTGAGTTCACCGCCTACTCGCCGCGGGCCGCGGCGGTCACCTACGACGGGCAGGCCGTGCCGACGGGCTCGACCGTGAGCGTCAGCGCCGTCCAGCACCCGGCCGGGACCGACTTCACGCTCGCGGTGAGCGGCCTGCAGCCCGAGGAGACCTACGGCGCCCATCTGCACACGCAGCCCTGCGGCAGGAAGCCCGCCGACGCGGGCCCGCACTATCAAGACGAGCCCGCGCCTCCGAAGAGCTCGCACGACCCGGAGTACGTCAACGACGACAACGAGGTCTGGCTGGACTTCACCACCGACAGCGACGGCGCCGCCACCACCGCCGCCGACGTCGAATGGCAGCCCCGCGAGGGCGAGGCCGACTCCATCGTGATCCACTCCGACCACACCCAGACGGCCCCGGGTGAGGCTGGGGCGGCGGGAACCCGTCTGGCCTGCGTGAACGCGCCGCTATAGCACAGCGGCCGCGGCGGCTCGCGGCCTCCGACGCGTGCGGGCGGCACTGTGCGGCGCCGCCCGTCCTCTCATCCCGAGACGAGTCGCCGCAGCGCCAGTCGCTCGGCGACGGTCCAGGCGGTCGTCGTCGCCAGGTACAGCCCGGCAGCGAGGGGCACGACGGCGGCCGCCGCCACCGTGGCGAACGGCAGGAACGACATCATCCGCGCCCCGGGCAGCGCCGGCGATCCCGATTCGGCCGCCGCGTCCATCGCCGGAAGGGTCAGCCACCGGCGCGAGGCCCACGCGGCCGCGGCGATGACGCCGAGCAGCACGGCGAAGACGGCCCACCCGGAGCCGGCGCCGCCGGCGATCACGTCTCCCAGCGCGGAGCCGAGCGGCACGCCGCCGAGGGTGTGGTCCAGCAACCCGTTCGCCCCGCCGCCGGCCGCAGGGCTCACGAACACCCCGTAGAGCACGGCGAAGACCGGCAGCTGAGCCATCGCGGGCAGGCACCCGGCCAGCGGCGACGCCCCCTCGTCCGCGTAGACCTTGCGCTGCTCGGTGACGAGCCGCTGCGGATCCTTTCGGTGGCGGCGCTGCAGTTCCCGCATGCGCGGCGCGAGCCGCGCGCGCGTCTTCTCGGCGCGGACCTGGGAGACGCTCAGGGGCAGCAGCGCCAACCGGACGAGCCCGGTCAGGGCGACGACGGCGAGGGCCGCTGCGGCCGGACCCGCGACGGGCGCGAGCACCCCGGTGAGCGCTGTGACGGCGGTATAGGCCACCCCGACGGCGGCGGCGATGGGCGGAAGCGTGTACATGGTGCAACCTCGGTTCTGTGTCGCGAAGGTCGACGGTGTCGCGGGCCGGAGAGCAGGGCCCCGCCGCTTCGCACCGCGCTCACCGAACCGCGACTCGCGGCGTAGAGCGCACGCACTCCGGACCGGCCGCGCCGGCGCAACGGGCGCGGCACGGGTGGGAAACGGCGCCGGGGCGGGACGGCACGAGCGCGCCAGGGGGCGGCGACTCGGCTCGGAGGCCGGGCCCTGCACGGCGCAGACCGGATGCGGTCCGCCGCCGTGTTCTCAGCGGCGATCGGCGATGGAGGCCGACGCGGTGCGGCGGCCCGGGAGCGGACTCCCCGACGTGCCGTGCTTCCGACGTGTCCGGTGCTCCCGACGCGTCCGCGGCCGACACGCGCGTGGCGCGCCCGCCGGCGCCGCAGCGTCCGCTGTCGGCTCACCCGGCCGAATCGGCGGAGCGGAACACGGCCCGGCGGTCGGCCGGTCGCGGAAACGGCCGCGAACCGGCCGCCGCGCGGCCCTGCCGGTGGGACCGTCTACGCCCGTCGCATGCGGCGCGCGGACCCGCCCTTCAGATGCGGCGAGAAACGGGAGCACCTGGAGCAGCGGAAGGGGGGACCGGCGGAAGACGAGGAGAAGCCGCCCGGCTCACAGGCGAGTCCCGTCGCGCAGTCGTCGGCGCGGACGATCAGCCGATCGCCGCGGCGCGTCCCGGAGCCCTCGGGAGCGGCTTGCCCGGGGTGTCAGGCGCGCGGACGGGAGGTTCGGGGGCCCGCTGCGCGCTGCGCAACAAGTGGTCGCAACGACTGTCGTAGGCCGTGTCCGACGCGGCATGAACACCTGCCCGGCAGACGGCCCGCACCAGCGCTGCGGCCAGAACGACGATCGCCAGCGCGGCGAACGCACCGAGCGCGGGACCGGCGAACGGGAGTTGCGGCCACGCGATGTCCGCGCCGAAGTGGAGCGCATGCCCGAGCGCATAGTCGGGGCGCATCGCCACTCCTTCCTCCGCCGCTGGACCGGGTGAGGCGGGCGGGCTTCCGCCCGCTGTGCCCGCCTTCGTCCCCGCAGCTTATACGGAGCACCGAGCACATCCGGTGGTGTGTCGGCCGAATACGGCGACACACCGCACGGAATCCACGATCGTCACTTTCCGTTTTGATTAATTACTCCTAGTGAGCATCGTCGAGTGAGCATTGTTCGTCTCACCTCAGGGACCCCGAGGAAGCGAGAGCCCCGCCGTGCCGATCCGCCCTGCCAACCTCGCCACCATGTCCGCCACCATCGCCGGGGCCCGTTCCGGAATGCGCTCCGAGAGCGACGAAACCGTCAAGCCCGTGACCGTGACCTTCGAGTCGGGGCACCGCCAAGTGGTCGACTCCGGCGGTTGCCGGGCCCTCGATTCCGAGCAGGGCGGAGTCATCGCCATCGAGACCGACGACGACGCCCGCTACGCCCTCTTCGCCGGAACCTCCTGCCAGGGAGGCCGCGCCATCACCTCGGGCCGCGGATCGACGACCTTCAGCCAGCCGGTCCTCGCAGGCGCCATCGTTCTCGGGTAAAGGGCCGACCGAGGCCGGCGGACCCCGTTGATCTTGTAGCTATCGTCACTGGAAATCGTTTTCCTTCACGATGGCTACAAGATCAACGGGGTCCGGCGCCGCGGACTGGCGACGCACCGCCCCTGCACCGGCACGGAGCCGGATTCCGACGAATTCATCGAATGACCTGGAAACACGCGGAGCGACACGCGTGGCCGATACGCTTGCCACCTGGAGAACCGGGAGGTCGCGCATGGCCGTCGTTGCCCTCCACTACCGCTTTGACGGACCGCGGCACGGCCCCGTCGTGCTGCTGCTCGCCCCGCCGGGAGCGAAGTGGACGGTATGGGAGCCCCAGATGCCGGAACTGACGCGCGAACTGCGTGTTCTTCGCGTCAACCACCGCGGCCACGGCCGTTCGCCCGCTCCCGACGGCGACTACTCGATGGACGACCTCGGCGCGGATCTGATCGCCTTGCTCGACGAGTTCGGCCTGGAACGGCTGTCGGTCGTGGGAGCGGGGGTCGGCGGCATGCTCGCGACCTGGTTGGCCGCCGCCCGCCCGTGGACCGTCGCCCGGCTGGGCTACGTGGCGGGTACCGCCGCCGTGCCGCCCGGCGGGCCGTGGAGGGCGATGGCGGACCGCGCCCGCGCCGCCGGGATGACCGCCGTGGTCGACGAGGCGACCCGGTGCTGGTTCACCCCCGGCTTCGCCGAATACCGCCCCGACGTGGTCAAACGACTGGCCGAGGAGTTCACCGGGGTGGCGGCGGCGGGCTTCGCGGGATGGTGTGCCGCGATCGCCGGGCTCGATCAGCGCCGACTACTGGCGCGGGTGCGCGCGCCCGCGCTGGTCGTCGCCTCGGCGCACGACCCCCTGCTGCCGCCGGGCCGCGGCCGCGGGCTGGCGCGCGGGCTTCCGGGCGCCCGTTTGGAGTCGGTCTCGGGCGCGGCCCACCTCGCCGGGATCGAGCGCGCCGACCGGGTCAACGAACTGCTCACCGAGC
Source organism: Streptomonospora wellingtoniae (assembly GCF_031845375.1). NCBI lineage: Bacteria > Bacillati > Actinomycetota > Actinomycetes > Streptosporangiales > Nocardiopsidaceae > Streptomonospora > Streptomonospora wellingtoniae. The sequence goes on along the minus strand of NZ_JAVREK010000025.1, from coordinate 4,208 downwards.
ACCTCGTGTACTGACACCGGCTGCCGCACTGCCGCCCCGCCGTTACCACCGTGCCGGGACATCACGTCTAGAATGGAGATGCGAGAGGACGGCCGTGGCGGTGGGACCCGCCACAACCCCCGGCGTGCGGGCGCCGGGCAACCGCGGCGCAGCCGCCGATGGTCCCTACCAGGTGAAACACGCGCTGGTAGGAGTGGACTGTGCCCGAACGCCCCGAACCCTCCGACTCGTCGGCCTCCTCGGCCTCGCCCGAGGGCCGCGAACCGGACACCGGACCCGGCGGCCCCGCGGACGCCGCCGACGGCGCCGACGGCGCCGACGCATCCTTCCGCACCGCCTCGACAGCCGAGCCGGCGCACCGCGAGATCGTCGACCCCGACGTCGACCTGCACATCTTCGGCCAGCGGCGCGAGTTTCGCGACGCCCCCTGGTCGGTACTCGCCGCCGTCGCGCTCGGCGGCGCCTTCGGCGGAGCCGCCCGCAGCGCACTCGGCCTGGCGCTGCCGCACGCCGCCGGCGGCGTCCCCTGGGCCACCCTCACCGCAAACGTGTCCGGGTGCCTGCTGATCGGCGTGCTGATGACGGCGGTCGCGCACCTCTCCGCCGACACGGGCCCGTCGCGGCTGCTGCGCCCCTTCGCCGGGGTCGGCCTCATCGGCGGCTACACCACGTTCTCCGCCCACGTCGGCGACGTGCGGGACCTGCTGGAGAGCGGTGCGCCCGCCGCCGCGCTGGGCTACATCGCCGCGACGCTGCTGGGCGGCCTCGCCGCCGTATGGGCCGGTGTCGCGCTGACCGAGCGCCTGCTGGACCACCGCCAGGCGCATGGGCGGGCGTCCGCGCCGAGCGGCGGACGCGGCGGCAGCCGGGGGAACGCGGAGGTGGCGTCGTGACGATCCTGCTCGCCGCGCTGGGGGCCGGGATCGGCGCCCCGCTGCGCTACCTCACCGACCGGTTCGTCCAGCAGCGCCACGACTCCGCCTTCCCGTGGGGCACGCACGCCGCCAATGCGACGGCGTGCCTGCTGCTGGGGCTGGCCGGTGGGCTCGCGCTGCCCGACTGGGCGGCGGCACTGATGGGCACCGGCGTGCTGGGCGCCCTGTCGACCTACTCCACGTTCGGCTATGAGACCTTCGCGCTGCTGCGCGAGCGCGAACGGTTCCTGGCCTTCGCCAACGTCGCGGCGTCCCTCGCGGCGGGTCTAGGCGCGCTGCTGATCGGCCTGGCCGTCGCCGCGTCGCTCACCGGCGGGGGCTGAGCCGGCGCCCGGCCAAGGCCGGACGCGAGCCCGAGCGGCCACACCCGCCCGACACCCGCCGCAACCCGCCGGGGCCCGCCGCGGTGGTTCACAGGATGTCCGGACCCGCCCAGGCGTAGGAACCGCGCGCACGGACGTCGGCGAGCTCGTCCTCGGTGAGCACACGGGGCTCGCCCAGGCTGCGCGCACGGATGTAGACCCCGCACAGCCACTCCAGCAGCCGCGCGTGCTCGAACGCCTCGACGGGGTCGGCGCCCACGGCCAGTCCGCCGTGGTTGGCCAGGAGCGCGGCGCGCTTGCTCTTGAGCGCCTTGACCAAATGGTCGGCCAACTCGCCGGTGCCGTAGGTGGCGTACTCGGTGACCGGGATCGCGCCGCCCAGGCGCGCGGCGCTGTGGTGGACGGGCGGAAGCTCGGCCAGCGCGGCGGCGACGACCGCCGCGTGGTCGCCGTAGGCCTGCACGACCGCGCCCGCGTCGCCGCTGCGGTAGGCGGCGGCGTGCAGGGTGGTCTCGGCTGCGGGCTCGCGACGGCCCTCCAGCACACCGGCGTCGATCGACAGCACCGGGCAGTCCGCGGGCTCGACCTTCTCGAGGGGCACTCCCGCGGGCGTGACCGCGACGAGTGAGCCGCTGCGCACGCTGACGCTGCCGCCCTCGTGCCGGGCGAGCCCGCACTCGGCGAGCCGACGGGCGGTCAGGCACACGTCTCGGCGTTCTTGCTCCAGCAGCATTGGTCCTCGGTCTCGCGCGTGAGGGCAGGATCGGGGGCGACGACATCCGACACACTGTTAGGCATGCCTAATCTACGTTAACCCGAGACCGGGTGGTCTTGTCCAGACCACCGGGGCGAGGAGCGCCCGACCGCCGGACCGCTGCCCGCTCCGGCGGGGGACGCGCGGCTTCGCACGCTCGCCGCCGAAGCGGGCGGCGGTGGCGCGGATCACGGAAATCGACACCGATTCGCTGTATTTGTCCAGCTCAGCTACGGTACTGCGGTTGAAGTTCGATTTGTGAAGACCTTGCAACGGCCGTTTCAGGCCACTCCACTTGGGGAGGAGGGTGCCGTGATCGGACCTGACCTTCGACTACCGGCCAAGCCCTACCTGGCCGAACCCGGATCAGCGAACGCGGAAAGCAATTACATCGACGGGGCGTGGCGTGCCGCCGACACGGGCGGAACCCGCAACGTGCTCGACCCCTACGACGCCTCGGTACTTACCGTCGTCAGCGAGAGCGGCGCCGCCGACGCCGAGACCGCCGTCGCCGCCGCCCGGACGGCGTTCGACCGCGGCGACTGGGCGCGCCGCCCCGCGGCCGAGCGCGGCATGATCCTCGGCCGGATCGCCGACCTGCTGCAGCGCGACCGCGACGAGATCGCGCTGATGGAGTCGCTGGACACCGGCAAGACCGTCGAGGAGGGCGGCATCGACGTCGACGACGTCACCGCCGTGTTCCGCTACTACGCAGGCCTCGCCGACAAGGACGCCGGACGCGTCGTGTCCGCCCCCGAGGGCGTCTCCAGCCGGGTCGTCTACGAGCCGGTAGGCGTGTGCGCGATGATCACGCCCTGGAACTACCCCCTGCTGCAGCTCTCGTGGAAGATGGCTCCCGCCATCGCCGCCGGCAACACCATGGTGGTCAAGCCCAGCGAGATCACCCCGGTCACCACCTGCAAGCTGGTCGAGCTGTGCACCGAGGCCGGGGTGCCCGCAGGAGTGGCCAACCTGGTGCTGGGCACCGGCGGCGAGGTCGGGGCCGCCCTGGTCGAGCACAGCGACGTCGACCTCGTCTCCTTCACCGGCGGGCTGGCCACCGGCAAGCGGATCATGGCCTCGGCCGCCGAGACGGTGAAGAAGATCGCCCTGGAGTTGGGCGGCAAGAACCCCAACATCGTCTTCCCCGACGTCGACCTGGACACCGCGGTGGACTACGCCATGATGGCGGCGTTCTTCCACTCCGGCCAGGTCTGCTCGGCGGGCGCGCGCCTCGTCGTGCACGAGGACGTCCACGACGCGTTCGTCGCCGAGCTGTGCCGCCGCGCCGAACGCGTCCGCCTAGGCTGCGGCCGGGACGAGGGCGTGCAGTGCGGGCCGCTCGTCTCAGCCGAGCACCGGGCCAAGGTCGAGGCCGCCGTCGCCCGCGGCGTCGAGGAAGGCGCCGAGTTGGCCGCCGGCGGCCGCCGACCGGACGAGCCCGAGCTGGCCGACGGCTTCTTCTACCGGCCCACCGTCTTCACCGGCTGCCGCGGCGACATGGACATCGTCCAGACCGAGGTCTTCGGCCCCGTCGTCACCGTCGAGACGTTCCGCACCGAGGACGAGGCCGTCGCGATCGGCAACGACACCGACTACGGCCTCTCCGGCGCGGTGTGGACCGACGACCCCGGCCGCGGCGAGCGCGTCGCCGCCGGGCTGCGCCACGGCACCGTGTGGATCAACGACTTCGGCCCGTATTTCCCCGGCGCCGAGTGGGGCGGCTTCAAGCGCTCCGGCGTCGGCCGCGAGCTCGGCCATGCGGGACTCGACGAGTACCGCGAGGCCAAGCACATCTACCGCAACCTCTCCCCCGAACCCCAGCGCTGGTTCGACTGACGCCGCGGGGGCGCCGCGCAACGGCGCCGCGCCCCCGCCCCGCCCTCCGAAGGGCCGCCCGAGCGCGCGCCGGAAGAACCGCCGAGCCCACCCGCCGGCACGCCCCCGCGCCCCGCTCGCCTCCCGGAACCGACCGACGCGAATCTCCGGCCGACCCGTGCCGCCAACGGGAGCGTGCCGCCTACCGGAAAGGAGCCGCCCAGGTGTCCGCAAGCGACAGCGAGGCCGTATACGACTATGTGATCGTGGGTGGCGGGACCGCGGGCTCGGTGATCGCCAACCGCCTCACCGAGGACCCCGGCACCAGCGTCTGCGTCATCGAGGCAGGCCCCTCCGACCGCGACCAGGAACGCGTCC
>NZ_JAVREK010000024.1:0-114116 GCF_031845375.1 Streptomonospora wellingtoniae | reverse complement strand
CAGCGCATCTGCGCCCTCAACGCCGCGATCTGGCACAACTGGCTCATCGACGCCCCGGTCAAACGGTCTCTGATCGCCTACGACCACTGACCCGGGACACCCAACAACCCCCATCAACGATCTAGGCTGTCCGTGCGAGCACCCGTCCGGGCATGAGCAGCGGCGCGCGTCGGCCGGGGCGGCGGGAACCACGTGGCAGAAGGGTTGGAAGAGTGCGAATCTACGTCGACTGCGATCCCGGGATCGACGACGCGTTGGCGCTGGCCTACGTGACCGCCCAGCCCGATGTCGAGCTGGTCGGCGTGGGCTCGGTCTTCGGAAACAACCTCGTGCCGACGACCACGGACAACGCGCTGCGGCTACTCGAGCTCTACGGCCGCCCGGACGTTCCCGTGGCGCGCGGCGCCGGGCGCGCGCTCGCACAGCCGCCGCGCCCCGCTTTGCACGTGCACGGCGAGAACGGTCTGGGCGGGGTCGAGCTCCCCGAGCCGGCTGCCGCGCCGGCGGACCTCTCGGCGGCCGAGACGCTGGTCCGCAGCGCGCGGTCGGCACCCGGCGAGATCGACGTGCTGGCCCTGGGGCCGCTGACCAACATCGCCCTCGCACTGAGCATCGAGCCAGACCTGCCGCGGCTGCTCGGCCGCGTGGTGGTCATGGGCGGCGCGGTGCGCGCTCCCGGCAACACCGCGCCGCTGGCCGAGGCCAACGTGGCCTCCGACCCGGAGGCCGCGGACGTGGTGCTGGGGGCCGGGTTCGACACCACGCTGGTCGCGCTGGACGTCACGATGCGCACCGTGGCCACCGCGGACTGGCTGGACGGACTGGAGCGTGTCGAGGGGCGCCGGGCCGAGACCACCGCGGCCATCCTGCGCTTCTACACCGACTGGTACTCGGGGATGTTCGGCGCGCGCCGGTGCGCGATGCACGACCCGCTGGCGGCGGCCGTCCTGCTCGATCCGGCGCTGGTGACCGAGGCGGTCGAGGTGCCGGTCCGCGTGGAGCTGCGCGGCGAGCACACGCGCGGCCAGACCGTCGCCGACCTGCGCCTGAACCGCGACCGCAGCGACGAGCGCCCGGCCGTGACGCTGGTGGGCGACGTGGACGGCGAGGCGTTCTTCAAGCGGATGACCGACGCGCTGCGCTGACACTTAGGCGGCCGGAACGGACCCCGCCGACGGTCGCCGTTCTCAAACGAGCTTGCGCGCCGTGGCCCATCGGCTCAGCTCGTGCCGGTTGGAAAGCTGGAGCTTGCGCAGCACCGAGGAGACGTGGGTCTCGACGGTCTTGACCGAGATGAACAGCTCCTTGGCGCACTCCTTGTAGGCGTAGCCGCGGGCGATGAGCCGCAGCACCTCGCGTTCGCGCTGGGTGAGGCGGTCGAGCTCGGGGTCCATGGGCGGCGCGTCGGTGGCGGAGAACGCGTCGAGCACGAACCCGGCCAGGCGCGGCGAGAACACGGCGTCGCCGTCGGCGACCCGGACGATGGCGTTGGCCAGCTCCCGCCCGGAGATGGTCTTGGTGACGTAGCCGCGCGCACCGCCGCGCACGACCCCGATGACGTCCTCGGCGGCGTCGGAGACCGACAGCGCCAGGAAGCGGATCTCAGGACGGCGGGACAGGACGCGCCGCAGGACCTCGCTGCCGCCCCCGCCGGGCAGGTGGACGTCTAGCAGCACCAGGTCGGGCTGCTTCTCGGCGATGACCTGGACGGCGCTGTCGACGTCGCCGGCCTCGCCGATCACGTCCACGGCGTCGCCCAGCTCGCCGCGGACGCCGCTGCGGAACAGCCGGTGGTCGTCGACGATGACGACGCGGGGCGGGGTGCCGCTTTCTGCGAAGGTCGCGGTGCTCTCGTCTTCCACAACACGGACTCTACCCACAGGTCCCCGGCCGCAGGCGCCGGTGCCCGGGTCCGGCCACGCGCGCAGCCGATCGCAGGGGTCAGGCCGGCTGCTCCTGGTCGCGCGGCATGCGCAGCTGCACCTCGGTGCCCTCGCCGGGGGCGGTGCGGATGCGGGCGTTGCCGCCGTGGCGCTCCATGCGGCCGAGGATGGAACCGCGTACGCCCATCCGGTCTTCGGGGACGGCGTCGAGGTCGAATCCGGCGCCCCGGTCGCGGACGAAGACCAGGACCTCTTCGGGCTCGACCTCGCCGAACACCGAGATCGAGTCGCTCCCGGCGTACTTGGAGGCGTTGACCATGGCCTCGCGGGCGGCCCGCAGCTCGGCGTGGACGCCGTCGTCGATGGGGCCGTCTCCGACGCAGACCACCTCGATGGGCACGCCGTGGGCCTCCTCGACCTCGGCGGCCACGCGCTCCAGCGCCGCCTTGACCGTGGTCTCGGCGTCGGCGGGCCGCTGGTAGAGCCAGCTGCGCAGGGCGCGCTCCTGCACCCGGGCCAGCCGCTGGACCTCCCGCGGATCCTCGGCGCGGCGCTGGATGAGGGTGAGGGTGTGCAGCACGGAGTCGTGGATGTGGGCGGCGAGCTCGGCGCGCTCCTGGCTGCGGATGCGCTCGCGGCGCTCCCGGTCGCGCTCGCGCACCAGACCGATGATCCACGGCGCCGCGATCACGCACATGCCGGCGATGATCGTGGCTGCGAAGGTCAGCCCGGCGCGTGCCTCGCTGAGCTGCTGCTGGAAGACGAGGAAGCCGATGGCGCCGATGACGACGAGCAGGATGCCCGCGCCGGTGCGCAGCCAGCTCTTGCTGCTCTGGCCCAGCACCGAGGTCGACATCCACTCCTCTCGCAGCGCCGGGTTGGCCTGCTGCCAGAGGATGGTGGCGCCCAGCGCACCGAAGATGATGAACCACAGCACCGGCTGGAACCAGCCGCCGAAGAGCAGGGCGAGCATGCCCAGCCCGCCGGCGAGGGCGCAGTAGGCCAGGAGCTGGCTGATGTCGCGGCCCTTGCGTTTGGCCGTGTCCTCGGGGGTGGCCTCGACCGCAGCGGAGGGATCGCCGGTCGCGCGCTTCTCGACCGGGATGAACAGCACGAGGACGATGTAGACCGCGATGCCCACCCCGCCGAAGCACAGGGCCAGCAGCGCCAGCCGCGTCACGACGGCGTCGATTCCCAGGTGGGCGGCGAGTCCGGCGCCCACTCCGGCGACCAGGCGCCCGTCGCGCGGGCGCACCAGGCTCGGCGCCGGGGTCCGCGGACTCGCCGATTCCGTCACGCTGTCCGTGCCTTCCCTTCAGGTGCTCGGCGCGCGTTCCGCGCGCATCGGGCGGGGCCGACCGCTGCGCCGCCGCGGAGCACGGCGGCGGCGCGGCGGTGAACGCGCCCGTGCGACCCAGGATGCCCCCACCCGAGGCGTCGGGGCATCAGGGACCCGCCCCGGGACTCGCCGTCGGCGCCTCAGGGTCGGGTCCGGGTAGTTCCGGATGGGCGTTCGAGCACGTGGCGGGGGAGGATGGGACCATCCGGCAGAGCTGTCGGCCGAAGGCGGAGAGGGCGCGGTGAACGAGAGCGGACCAGGAGCGGACGGCGCGGCGCGCGGGCCCGGCGACGGGGACGCCCCGCCGCCGACCGGTCTTGCCGCGGGCTCCTCGCCCGGTGAGACGGCGGGCACCGCCCCGCCGTCCCCGCCCCGATCCTCCTTCGCGCCCGCCGGTGGGCCGGAGCACCCCCCGGAGCTGGTCCGCGACAACGAACGCGGTCTGGCGACCGGGGTGTGCGCCGGCCTGGGCGCCTACACGGGCATCGACCCGATCGTGTGGCGGGTGGGCTTCGCGATCACGGGTCTGGCCGGGTTCACCGGGGTTCTCCTGTATGTGGGCGCGTGGATGGCGATGCGCGATGCGGGCCGCGGCCCGGCGATGTTCGAGCAGCTGCTGAACCGGCGGATCGACGACCGCGCGGTTCCGGCGCTGCTGGGGCTGGGCGTGGCCCTGGGGGTGGCGCTGAGCCTGATCGGCGGGGTCAGCTGGGGAACGCTGATGCTGGCGACCCCGCTGATCCTGGGTGCGCTGGTCGCGCACAACCGCGGCGTCGACCTGCGCGCGGCCTACCGGGAGCTGCCCCGGCTGCTGCGGTCGGCCGAGCCGCCGCCGTCCACACCGCCCCCCGCACCCAAGCCGGCGTACTACAACCCCGCCCAGCCGTGGGCGCAGGCGCCGAGCGGGCCGGTGGACCTGGCGGTGGTGTCCGACCCCGATCGGGACGGCGCGGCGGACGCGGACGGTACAGGCGGCGCGGCGGGCGCGGACGGTGCCGATGCCGGGACGCAGGGCGCTTCGGGGAAGGGCTCCCTGCACGGCGGGGACGACTGCGGCGACGCGGGCCGTCCCGGCCCGCGGTCCGCGAAGGCGCGGCTGCGCTCCGCCCAGGAGCGCCGCGAGGGGGCGCGCGAGCGGCGCAGGAGCCGTCGGGTGCGCAGGCGGGACCGTCGGCGGGCGCGCGGGTTCCGCCTGCTCGGCATCGTCTGGTGGGCGGTGGTGGCGGCGGCCGCGATCACGGTGGCGGCGACCCCCACTCCGTTCGTCGAGGCCCTGCTCGGTCCCCAGACAGGTCCGACCTTTCTCGGGAGCGTCGTCGTGATCGTGGGCATCGCCGCCGTGGCGGGCGCCTGGGTCGGCGACCCCCGCGGTCTGATCACCGTCGGTACCGTCGCCTCCCTGTTGCTGGTGTGCTCGGCAGCGGTGGACGCGTCGAACCTGCGGTTCGGCTCGCTGAACTGGCGTCCCGAGTCCGTCGCCGCGGCCGGGCGGCCCCACGAACTGACGGGCGGGGAGGCGCGGCTGGACCTCACGCGGGTGCCGCTGGAGCCCGGCCAGCGCGTGCGAGTCGGCGCCGAGGTCGGATTCGGGACGCTGACGGTGCTGGTGCCGAAGGACGCACGCGTGGAGGTTCGCAGCCGGGCCTCCGGCGAGGTCCGCACCCCGGACGCGGTGCGCTGGGGCATAGGGCTCGACGTGCGGGAGACGATCGAGCCCGACCCGGCGGCGGCCGCCCGCGGCTCGGACGCCCGGGGCGGCGGCGCGGGCGGCGGGGCAGCGGCCTCCTCCGGCGAGGTGCGGCAGGGCGGGAAGGACGAGCGGGGCGGGCCGCCCACGCTCGTGGTCGACCTGGCCTCGCAGTTCGGTGACTTGGAGGTGCGGCATGCGGCGACGTAGGACCGACTGGGGCTCGCTGATCGCCGGCCTGCTCTTCATAGCGCTGGGGACGGCGTTCGTCGTCTCCGGCCCCTCGCGCTGGGGCTTCGAGGCCGTATGGATCGTGCCCGTGCTGGCCGTGGGCCTGGGCATCGCCGGGATCGCCCGAGCGCTGGCGGCCTCGCGCGACCGCCGCGATCAGCAGGAGGGCCGCGAGCACCGCGGGTCGGACCCGGATCCCGGATCCTCCTGACGGCTCGGGCGGCTGAGCGCCCGACACGCGGATACGCCCGGGAACGCGCCGCGTTCCCGGCGTCGGCGCGCGGCGCACGGCCTTTCCAAAGAACTTGCGGAAAGGGGCCTGGATAGCCCACACCTCGTGTTTTACGGTGGTCGAACCTCCCATGACCAGTAGTAACTGACTGAGGCCACTACTTGAGGAGGTCTTGGCCCCATGCCACACATCCGCGTAACAGTCGACGGCGTGCGCTACGACGACCAGGTCGAAGCCCGCCGGCTGCTCGTCCACTACCTACGTGAGCAATTGGGCAAGGTCGGCACCCCGGTCGGGTGCGACACCACCAACTGCGGCGCCTGCACCGTCCTGATGGACGGGCAGTCGGTGAAGAGCTGCTCGGTCCTCGCCTGCCAGACCGACGGACACGAGATCACCACCGTCGAGGCGCTGGCCTCCGACGGCGAACTGCACCCGATCCAGCAGGCCTTCCACGAGACCCACGCCCTCCAGTGCGGCTACTGCACGCCCGGCATGATGATCGCGGCTCTGGACCTGCTGCGCGACAACCCCGACCCCGACGACCAGGAGATCCGCGAGGGTCTCGAAGGCAACATGTGCCGGTGCACCGGCTACGTCAACATCGTGCGCGCGGTGCACAAGGCCGCGGCCGCCATGCGCGCCGAGGCCGCCGGGTCCGAGCCGCGCACACACGGGGTGCCGCCCCAGGTGGTGCGCGAGCAGGAGCCCACACCGCACGCAGCCAGCGGGGGTGCATAGCCATGACGACGGCACCTGAGGCGCCGCGCACCGACCAGGTCGGCAGCCCGCGCCTGCGCAAGGAGGACGCCCGGCTGATCACCGGGCAGACCAACTGGACGGACAACATCCAGCAGACCGGCATGCTGCACGTGGCGTTCCTGCGCAGCCCGCACGCGCACGCCCGCATCGTCGCGGTGGACACGTCGGCGGCCATGCAGCAGCCCGGCGTCACGGCGGCGTTCAGCGGGGCCGACTTCGCGGAGGAGCAGGGCAGCCTGCCGTGCGCGTGGCCGGTCACCGAGGACATGGCGCTGCCGGAGCACCCGCCGATGGCGGTCGACGAGGTGCGCTACGTCGGCGAGGCCGTGGCGTGCGTGGTGGCGCGCGACGCCTACGCGGCCGCCGACGCGCTGGAGGCCGTCGATGTCGAGTACGAGCCGCTGCCCGCCGTGGTCGACATGGAGGCGGCGCTGGCCGAGGACTCCCCGCTGGTGCACGCGGGCTCGGGCCAGGGGCAGGGACGGAACAAGGCCTTCGTGTGGCCGTTCACGGCGGGCGACGTCGACACCGCGTTCGGCGGCGCCGACATCGTCCTGAACCGCCGCTACCACCAGCAGCGGCTGATCCCGGCGGCGATGGAGCCCCGCTCGGTGGTCTGCCGTCCCGAAGGCGACTCCTTCACGCTGTGGTCGGCCACGCAGGTCCCGCACATCCTGCGGCTGATGCTGGCCATGACGACCGGCGTTCCCGAGCACAAGCTCCGGGTCATCGCGCCGGATGTCGGCGGCGGCTTCGGGTCGAAGCTGCAGGTGACCGCCGAGGAGGTGCTGGCGCTGCTGCTCGCCCGGCGGCTGCGCAAGCCCGTCAAGTGGACCGAGACCCGCACGGAGGGGTTCCAGACCACCCACCACGGGCGCGACCAGATCCAGGACATCTCGATCGCCGCGGACGCCGACGGCCGGATCCGCGGACTCAAGGTGGATCTGCTGGCCGACATGGGCGCCTACATGATGCTGGTGACCCCGGGCGTGCCGGTTCTCGGCGCGTTCATGTTCCCCGGCATCTACAAGATGGACGCCTATTCGTTCAGCTGTACCGGGGTCTTCACCACGAAGATGCCCACCGACGCCTATCGCGGTGCGGGCCGGCCCGAGGCGACCTACGGCATCGAGCGGATCATGACCGAGCTCGCCGACGAGATCGGGATGGACCCGATGGAGCTGCGGCGGCGCAACTGGATCAGGCACGAGGAGTTCCCGCACACCGGGGTCGCCGGCCTGACCTACGACTCGGGCAACTACGAGGCGGCCACCGACCGGGCGACGGAGCTGTTCGACTACGACGGGCTGCGCGCCGAGCAGCGCCGCCGCCGCGACAGCGGCGACCCGGTGCAGCTGGGCATCGGGATCTCCACCTACACCGAGATGTGCGGGCTGGCTCCCTCGCGGGTGCTGGGGCAGTTGTCCTACGGGGCCGGCGGCTGGGAGAACGCCTCAGTGCGGATGCTGCCCACCGGCAAGGTCGAGGTCGTCACCGGCTCCTGCGCGCACGGGCAGGGCCACGCCACGGCCTGGAGCCAGATCGCGGCCGACCGGCTCGGGGTGCCGTTCGAGGACGTCGAGGTGCTGCACGGCGACACCCGTGTCTCGCCCAAGGGCATGGACACCTACGGGTCGCGCTCGCTCGTCGTGGGCGGCACGGCGGTGGTCGAGGCCTGCGACCGGGTGGTCGAGAAGGCCCGCAGGATGGCGGCCCACATGATGGAGGCCGACGAAGGCGACCTGGAGTTCACTGCCGGGCGGTTCACGGTGCGCGGCACCGAGCGTCCCGCCACCACCATGCAGGAGGTGGCGCTGGCGGCGTTCGCCGCACACGACCTGCCGGAGGGGGCCGAGGCGTCGCTGGACGCCGACTCCACCTTCGACCCGGAGAACTTCTCGTTCCCGCACGGCACCCACCTGTGCGCCGTCGAGGTCGACACCGAGACCGGCGAGGTGGACATCCGCGCCTACACGGCGGTCGACGACGTGGGCACCGTCGTCAACCCGCTGATCGTGGACGGGCAGGTGCACGGCGGCCTGGCGCAGGGCATCGCGCAGGCGCTGTACGAGGAGGCCGTGCACGACGCGGACGGCAACCTCCTGACCTCGACCATGGCCGACTACACGGTGCCGACGGCGGCCGACCTGCCGGACTTCACGACCGACCGCACGGTCACGCCGTCGACGACCAACCCGCTGGGCGCCAAGGGCGTGGGCGAGGCGGGCACGATCGCCTCGACTCCGGCGGTGGTCAACGCGGTCGTCGACGCTCTGCGGCCGTTCGGCGTGCGCGATCTTCGGATGCCGTGCACGCCGCAGCGGGTGTGGCGGGCGATCGCCGAGGCCCGCGAGGCCGAGCGCAGCGAGGGAGGGCAGCGATGATCCCGGCACAGTTCGACTATGTGCGGCCCGACGACGTCGCCGAGGCGGTGCGGGTGCTCGCCGACTGCGAGGAGCCCAAGGTCATGGCGGGCGGGCAGAGCCTGACGCCGCTGCTGCGGTTCCGCCTGGCCTACCCCGACGTGGTGGTGGACCTGAGCGGGTTGACCGAGTTGCGCGGTGTGACCGACGACGGCGATCGGCTGCGCGTCGGCGCGATGACCACGCACGACGAGGTGATGCGCGATCCGATGGTGGCGCAGCACTGCGATCTGCTGGCGCAGGCCACGCGGACCGTCGCCGACCCCGCGGTGCGCCACCGCGGGACCCTCGGCGGATCGCTGGCCCACGCCGACCCGGCGGGCGACCTGCCCGCGGTCGCCCTCGCCCTGGACGCGGAGTTCATGGTCAGCGGTGAGGACGGCGAGCGCACGGTGCAGGCGTCGGAGTTCTTCCAGGACTACCTGACGACCGTGCTGGACGTCGGCGACGTGCTGACCGCGGTGCGCTTCCCGAAGATGGGCGGGTGGTCCTGCCACTATGAGAAGTTCTCCCAGGCGGCGCAGGCCTGGGCGATCGTGGGAGTGGCCGCGGCGGTCCGCCTCGACGGCGGCACCGTCGCCGAGGCGCGCATCGGTCTGACGAACATGGGCAGCACGCCCGTCCGCGCCCGCGGGGTGGAGGAGGCCTGCCGGGGCGTCCCGGCTCGCGCCGACGCGCTGCGGGAGGCCGCGCAGTCGGCCGACGCGGGTACCGATCCGCCGAACGACCTCAATGCGCGGGCCGACTACCGGCGCCACCTGGCCCGCGTCCTGACGGGCCGGGCGCTCGCACGGGCGGCGGGGGTCTGAGGCGTCCGGCATGGCAGCTCGGGCCGCGCGGCCCTGTGCCATGCGGGGCGGGCCGGCCGCTGCGGCGGCCGGCCCGCCCATCACACCCGGGCGGCGGGTGGCCGGCTCCGCGCCGGGTAGTAAGGGTTTGGGTTCGAAGCGCCCGCACGCGGGGCAGATGGAGGGCGAGCCGATGACGCCGAACGCGGCAGGAAGGCGGCGCTGCGAATGAGTACACGGCTGAACAACCGGTTCACGGTTCCGGTACCGGTGGACCAGGCCTGGGACGTGCTGATGGACGTCGAGCGCGTCGCACCGTGCATGCCGGGGGCCACCCTCGAGTCGGTCGAGGGCGACACCATGACCGGCAAGGTGCGGGTGAAGGTCGGGCCGATCAGCGTGACTTACCGAGGCGAGGCCCACTTCACCGAGATCGACGCCGCGGAGCACCGCGTGGAACTGCACGCGGGCGGCAAGGAGGCCCGCGGCTCCGGCTCCGCTTCGGCCACGGTGATCGCCCGGCTGCACGGGCGGGACGACGGGACCACCGAGGTGACCGTCGACACCGACTTCACCGTCACCGGCCGCGTCGCCCAGTTCGGGCGCGGCGTGATGGCCGACGTCAGCGCCAAGCTGGTCCAGAGGTTCGCCGACAACCTCGCCGCCGAACTGGAGGGGGGGCAGGCGGCCGCCGACCGCGGCGGCCCTGGCGAGGGCGAGCGGACTGCCGACCGGGGCGGCGACGGGTCGCGCTCCAGCTCGGCGGCGACGGCGGGCACCGCCACTGCCGAGGCGGGCACGGCGGCCAACGCGGTCGTGCCGCCGCAGGCCGGCGAGGAGGAGCACCGGGCCGGGACGTCCGGCGAGCCGGGCGGGCGGGACTCCGGCGGGGCGCAGGTCCGGCCGGAGCGGGACGCGCGGTCCGACAGCCCGGGGCTGCGGGCGCGCGACGACAGCATCGACCTGGTCTCGACGGTCGGCCTGCCGCTGCTCAAGCGCGCGCTGCCGGCCATCGGGGCAGCGGGGCTGCTCGCGATCGTCTTCAGCTGGCTGCGCAGACGTACCAAGCGCACCAAGCGCAGGGGGCGCAAGAAGGGCTGAGGCGCCGCGCCCCGGGGTTCGGCGGCGACGGGGCGGGGCACCCGGGTGACTTCCCGCACCGGTCGGGGCCGTCCGGCGCGGACGACCGTCGGTGCCCGTGACCGGATCCGGCATTCGGCGGCGGGCCCGTCGACTTCGCTGTGCGCATGGGGGACCCTGGCTGCGAGGCCGCTCGACCCGAAAGGCGATTCCCCATGCGCACAACCCTCCGTGCGGCCGTCCTCGCAGCGGCCGCCGCCCTCGCGACCGCTCCCCTGCCCGCCGCAGCGGACGACTCCCCGACCGCGCTGCCGCCGGGCTGCGACGCCGGCAGCATCTGCGGATACACCGGGTACGGCTTCGCCGGCGACCTGGTCCCCCTCCAGGCCGGAGCGGGCTGCGTGAACCTGAAGACCCCCATCCGGTCGATCGCCAACACCTACGGCAGCCCCGGAATCCCCGCGGCCGCCGGCGTGTACTCCGGCCCCGACTGCACCGGCGACCTCGTCGCGACCGCGGGCCAGGAGCAGTCCGTACCCCGCATCGTCCCGGACGGAGCCAGCGTCTCCCTGGCCTGGTAGGCGCGCCGGCCTGAGAAAGGCCTCTCCTCGTCCTGCGGGTGCCGTCCGTGCGCCCGCAGGACGGGTTGGCAGGGCCGGATCGGGGAGGCCGCGGCCTGCGGGCGGGCTCCGCGTGCCCGTCCCGCCGGGTGCCGGCCGGCGCCACCTCGGCGGTGCGGTCGCACTTTCGCAGGTGTCGGCTGCGGGCGCCGGGCGGCGAGACTCGCGGACATGATCGAGTCCGACCGCATGTGCGAGGGCGTGCCGCCGGCGCCTCGGTGCCGGCCCTGCTCCCGCAGACTCTGCCGGGCTCGGTGGCGGGGGTGATTCACCGGCCCTGCCTCGCCGAACGTGCGCCGTAGCGAATACCCTGCCACACAGAGGAATCCGTCCCTCCTCCACGCCGCCGGCGCAGGGACGGGCGCCGGAGTGTCCGCCCTCCGTCCGGATACCGCGGTCCCCGAGGAATCCGCCGCACGGACCGGTCGGCGGCACCGCGTTCCCCGGCGCGGCGACCGGTCCGCCGATGCGGCGCCGGCCGCTCCCGCCCCGCAGTGCGTACGGCCTGCGGGCTGCCCCGCTACCCCCGACCGGGTGACCGCGACCGCGGCCAGGACGAGCAGGCCGCCGTCCTGTGCCGGGGATTCCGGGCCCCGATCAGCAAGCCGCATGCCGGCTCGCGAGCAGAAAGAAGCAAGTATGAGCGCGCAGCACGGGGCCGGTGACGTGCCCCATTCCCCTCACCTGCGACCGCTGGCCGACAGCGACCCCGGGTCGGTCGGGCCCTACACGCTGACCGGGCGGCTGGCCCAGGACGGCGCGGGCGTCGTCTACGGCGCCACCGACTCCCAGGGATCCCCCATCGCCGTCCGGGTCGCCGACGAGCGGCTCGCCGCAGACCCCGGAGGGCGCTCCGCGCTTGAGCGCAGGATCGCGGCGCTGCAGGGCGTGGCAGGCGTCTGCGCGCTGCCCGTCCTCGCCGCCGACACCCGTGCCGAACGCCCGTGGGTGGCCACCGGGGCCCCCTCCGGGCCCAGCCTGCGCTCCCAGGTCGAAGCACGAGGGCCGCTGCCGCGCGAGGCCCTCCTCGCGCTGGCCGCGGGCACGGCCGAGGCGCTCACTGGCGCCGAGCCGGCCGGGCTCGCCTACGGGGCGATCACCCCCGACGACGTCGTGCTGGCCCCGGACGGCCCGCGCCTTGCCGGGCTGGACGCACTCGGGGGCACCGGCGGGTCCGCGTTCGCGGCCGCCGACATTCCGATGGGTCGGGCCGAGTGGGCGAGTCCGGAGACAGCCGAGGGCGCCCCGCTCTCCGCGTCCGGCGACGTCTTCTCGTGGGGCTGCCTGGTCGCCTACGCCGCGACCGGGCGCCACCCGTTCATGCCCGCCGGGGCCGCCGATGAGGAGGCCGACCCGCACCTGCGCGTCCGCGAAGGGAGCCCGGACCTCGACGGCGTACCGGGCGAACTTGCACCACTGATCGGGCTGGCCCTGGTCGCCGACCCGGGCTCCCGGCCGACCGCGGAGAGCGCCTACCGCGGGCTGGTCGCCTACGCCTCCGCCGACGACACCTCGCAGACGCCCACCCGCGAGCTGGCCGACCGGCTGCGCGCCATCATCGCCGCCGGCTGGAAGGCCGACGCCTCAGCGGTCTCCCCGGACGCGTCGGCGACCGGCGGCTCCGGCGCCGACGGCGCACCCGCGAACGGGACGGTGCCTGCCGCCGATGCGCCCGGCCCCGGCAGACCGGGGGCGCTGGCGACGGCCGTCGTGACCGTGTCGAGCATGGCCGCGGCGATGGTGATCGGCGCGGGAGGCTTCCTCACCGCCGCCTCGTTCGCGGGCGAGCCGCAGGCCGCGCCGAGCGAGTCGCCGTCGCCCGAGTCCCCGTTCGGCTCCGCGGAGCAGGCCGTGTCCGAGGCCGCGGCGGCGCTGAAGTCCGGCGAGAGCTACCGCGCGGTCGAGGACGTCGAGGGCGGGGGCACGCCCACCGCCGAGCGCCGCGAGCACGTCCTCACGTCCCTGGAAGGTGAGCCCTTCTTCCAGACCGCGACCCTGCTGGGCGATCCTGAGGCGCCGGCCGCCGGAAGCACGGCCTACGTCTACCGGCCGCAGTCCGAACTGCTGCTGCGGCGCGACTTCGGGGGCGGTGTCGAGGGCCGGTACGTCGTGGCGGCGCTCCCGGACGAGTCGGCCGGCGACCGGCTCGGCTCGCGCACCCCGGCGGTGAAGCCGTTCGAGGAGCTGATGGAGACGATGCGGGTCGCCGAGCGCATCGAGGGCCGCCTGAACGGGACGCCGGCGCTGCACGTCGGCGGGAGGTTCGCCCCCGCGGCGGACGGCGAGCGGCACTCCGGGGTCCGCTTCGACCTGTGGACGGACGCCGACGGGCATCCGCTCCGCCTCGACTACACCGCCGGGGGCACCGAGCACAACTGGAACTACTCGGGCTTCGGCGGCCTGGAGAGCGGCATCTGCGGAGTGGTCGACGGCGTCCCGGATGTGGAGCGCGCCTACCTGGTGCCGACACGCGGCGACCTGGCCTGCGACGAGGTCCGGCCGGTCGTGGAGGAGTACCTCGCGATCCCGGAGGCGGACCAGCAGGCGGCGGGCTATGTCGCCGAGGTCGGCGAGTGGACCTGCCGGATGTCGCCGCCCCCGGACGGCGACCCCGCCACCCGCGCCTACACGTCGGACGTCGGCGCCTGCGAGCGCGGCCCCGCCGAACGCGTCGACCTGGTCCTGCTGGACGAGACGCCCTGAGGCGCGTGCCGTGCGTCAGGCGCTGCGCGCCTGTTCGATCCGCTCCGCCGCCTCCGGCGCTCTCCGGCGGGCGATGCGGCCGCCGCGGTCGACCGGGACGACCAGCGGGGTTCCGGTCTCCGGGTCGGGGATGACGCGCACCGGCATGCCGAAAACGTCCTCGACCAGCTCCTCGGTGACGATGTCGGCGGGGTCGCCCTCCGCGGCGACCTGGCCGTCCTTCATCGCGATCAGGTGGGTGGCGTACCGGCACGCGTGGTTGAGGTCGTGCAGCACCGCGACCAGCGTGTAGGAGCGCTCATGGTGCAGCTCGGCGCACAGGTCCAGGACGTCCATCTGGTGGGCGATGTCCAGGTAGGTCGTGGGCTCGTCGAGCAGCAGCAGCGGCGTCTGCTGAGCCAGCACCATGGCCAGCCACACCCGCTGGCGCTGGCCGCCCGACAGCTCGTCGACCATGCGCCCGGCGAGGTCGACGATCCCCGTCGCGTCCATGGCCTCGTTGATGACCTTCTCGTCGGTGCGCGACCACTGCTTGAGGAACTTCTGGTGCGGGTAGCGCCCCCGCGCCACGAGGTCGGCGACGCTGATGCCGTCCGGCGCGATCGAGGACTGCGGCAGCAGCCCCAGGCGGCGGGCGACCTCCTTCGAGGGGTAGGAGCCGATCAACCGCCCGTCCAGGTGGACCGCCCCGCCGCTGGGCTTGAGCATCCGCGACAGCGCGCGCAGCAGCGTCGACTTGCCGCAGGCGTTGGGGCCGACGATCACGGTGAAGGAGTTGTCCGGGATGGTGATCCCGAGATCGCGGGAGATCACGCTCTGGTCGTAGGCCAGCGTCAGGTTCTCTCCCCACAGCCGGGACGGTTGGGGCATGGTCTCTCCTTCATTCGTCCGACGCGCCTGCCGCGCCGGACCCCTGTTCCGCTTGCGATGGATTGCGCGGCCGGAGTCACGCATGACCGGTGCGCCATTCCCGGTACAGCACCCAGACCAGGTAGCTGCCGCCGATGACCGCCGTCACCACGCCCACCGGCAGCTGGGTCGGGGCCAGCGCCTGCTGGGCGATCAGGTCGGCCGCCGCCAGCAGCAGCGCGCCCATGAGTCCGGCACCCAGGAGCGCGGTGCCGTTGGTGCGGGCGAGGCGGCGGACCAACTGGGGCGCCGCCAGGGCGATGAAGCTGATGGGGCCGGAGACGGCGATCGCCGCGCCGGTCAGCGCGCTCGCCGCCAGCATCACCGCGACCTGGGTGCCCTGGACGGGCACCCCCAGGCCGCTGGCGGCCTGCTCGCCCATCTCCATCATGCGCAGCCGCGGCCCCAGGGCGAGGACGACGGGGACCAGCACGGCCGCCGCGATGGACACGGCGAGGACCTCGCCCCAGCCGCGCCCGTTGAGGCTGCCGATCATCCAGATGTGCGCGGTCATCGCCTCGGTCAGCTCGGCCCGTGTCATCAAATAGTCGCGCACCGCCAGCAGCAGCGCGTTGATGCCGATCCCCACCAGAACCAGCCGGTAGCCCTGCACGCCCCGCCTGAACGCGAGCAGGTAGACCACCACCGCCGTGCCCACACCGCCGACGACGGCGCCGAGGGAGATCTGCACGAGGCTCCCGCCGAACACCAGGATGACGGCGACCGCGCCGGTGGAGGCGCCCCCGGTGAACCCGATGATGTCGGGGCTGCCCAGCGGGTTGCGCGAGATGCTCTGGAACACGCCGCCGGCGATGCCCAGGGCGGCGCCGACCAGCACCGCCACCCAGGCGCGCGGCAGCCGGACATCGCGGACGAAGAAGAGGTCGAGCCGTTCGCCCTCGCCGGCCAGCGCCCACAGCACGCGCGGCAGCGGGATGGAGTATTCGCCCACCGACAGCGAGACGGCGAAGACGACGACGGTCGCGGCGAGCAGCCCGCCGTAGACGGCGGCGACGCGCGGGCGCACCGCGAAGCTGACGCGGCCGCCGGCCAAGCGCATCGCCCGTGTGGAGCGCCGGCGGCGGCCCGGCGGCGCGCCGGGTGCGCCGCCGGCCGCTGTGTCGGAGCCGGCGCCGGTACGGGCGGGGGTGAGGGTCACAGCTGGGCCATCCTTCTCCGCCGCACGAGGTAGATGAACACGGGCGCGCCGATCAGGGCGGTGACGATGCCGACTTCCAGTTCGCCGGAAGAGGTCACGACGCGCCCGGCGGTGTCGGCGAGGGTCAGCAGCACGGCACCGACGGCCGCGGAGTAGGGCAGCAGCCACCGCTGGTCGGGGCCGGTGAACGAGCGCGCGAGGTGGGGCACGATCAGGCCGACGAACCAGATGGGCCCGGCCGCCGCGGTAGCGCCCCCGCACAGCAGCACGATCGCCAGCGCGACGAACGCGCGCGTCCGGTTGACGTGGGCGCCGAGCGCGGCCGCGAGGTCCTCGCCGAGCGCGATGGCGTTCAGCGCGGGTCCCAGCATGAGGGCCAGCACGATGCCCGCGGTCAGGAACGGCCAGATGCGCAGGAAGGTCTCCAGGTCGCGGCCGACGAGGGAGCCCACCTGCCAGAAGCGGATCTGGTCGAAGACGTTCTCGTTGAGGACGGTGATCCCGTAGACGAAGCCCTGAAGCACCGCACCCAGCGCGGTTCCGGCGAGGGCGAGGCGGACGGGGGTGGCGCCGCTGCGGCCGCGCGAACCCAGGGCGTAGACCAGGACCGCGGCGATGGCGGCGCCGAGGAACCCGAACCAGACGTAGGCGTCCGCCCCGGTCAGACCGAAGGCGAAGATCGCGGTGACGACCGCGGCGGCGGCGCCGGAGTTGACGCCCAGGATGCCGGGCTCGGCGATCGGGTTGCGCGTGAGGCCCTGCATGAGCGCCCCGGCCAGCCCGAGGGCCGCGCCGACGAAGACGCCCAGGACGGTGCGCGGCAGCCGCAGCTCCCACACGACGCTGGCGTTGTAGCTGCCGTCGGGTTCCAGCAGCGCACCGAGGACGGTGCCCAGCGGGATGGCCTTGGCGCCGACGGCGATGCTGAGGACCGCGCAGCCGGCCAGGGCCGCGGCCAGCGCGAGCAGGCCGGCGGTGCGCAGGACGTGGGTGTGCGCGGCGGCGCTGGTGCGGCGGTCGAGCGCGTCAGCGGCGACGACGGAGTCGGGAGCGCCGGCGTCCTCGCCCGCGTCCAGGGCGGTGGACGGCCGTTCCAGGCTCATCGCGCTCCGCCAGCGGGGGCGGCCGTGCGGCGCGCGGGCAGGGGCAGCACTGTTCCTCCGGGGCGGTTCCGCGATCCACTCGAACTTAGTAGAGGCTAACCTATCCCCGCATTTCGGCGGAAGTGGGACCCGGAGGTGAGCGGCGTCTCCCCGTCGCCGCAGGTGCGCGCGGTCGCGGGCCGGGCGCAGCGGCGGCCGTCCGGACGGCCGCCGCTGCCCCCCTGCGCGCTCCGCCCGCTGCTAAGGAGCGCCGGTCCGCGGCGGCTCGAACACGCGCACCGGAGGGGGCTCGCCCTCGTGGCGGGCCACCTCCACCAGCGCGTGCTGGCCGGTGGTGCCCTGGCTCAGGGCGGAGGACCCGATGTCGGCCGTGAGGACGTTGGGGTTGCCGTGGACGCAGGTCGCCGCGGGCGAGGACGGGTCGTACCAGGCGCCGGTGGACAGCTGGACGACGTCGGGCCGCACGTCGGTGCTGGTCTCGACCCCGGCCAGCAGGCTGCCGCGGTCGTTGTACACCCGCACCACGTCGCCGTCGGCGATGCCGCGGGCCGCCGCGTCGCCGGGGTGCATGCGCATCCGCGCCCGGTCGGCGATCTCCAGCGAGCGGCTGTAGTCGCCCATGTCCTGCTGGCTGTGCAGGCGGCCGCGCGGCTGGTTGGCGACGAGCAGCAGCGGCCACCGGCGCGCCCGGTCGGTGCCGATCCGCTCGGGGGAGGGCAGCCATACCGGGTGGCCCGGGCAGTCCTCGTAGCCGAAGGAGTCGACGGTCTGCGAGTACAGCTCGATGAGCCCGCTGGGAGTGGCCAGCGGGTGGGCGCCGGGGTCGGCGCGGAAGTCGCCGAAGAGGGTGGTGTCCTCGACCCGGTCGGGGATGTCGACTGCACCGGCGGCCCAGAAGTCGTCGAATCCGGGCGGCCGCCGGGTGGTGTACCGGGCGCGCCACTGCTCGTAGATGTGCCGCAGCCACTGCGCCGAGGTGCGTCCTTCGGTGAACTCCGCACGCGCGCCGAGCCGTTCGGCGAGGTCGGTGTAGACGTCGTACTCGTCGCGGGCGCTGCCGTGCGCGGCCACCGCGCGCGGCATGGCGCGCACCCGCAGGTCGCCCTGGCTGGCGCCGATGTCGTCGCGTTCCAGGGCGGTGGTGGAGGGCAGCACGATGTCGGCGTGGCGGGCGGTGGCGGTCCAGTGGGTCTCGGCGACCACCACCGTCTCGGGGCGTCCGAAGGCGCGGGTCAGCCGCGCGAGGTTCTGGTGGTGGTGGAAGGGGTTGCCGCCGGACCACACCACCATGCGGATGTCGGGGTAGGTGCGCCGCCGCCCGTCGTAGTCGTAGGGCTCACCGGGGTGCAGAAGCATGTCGGCGATCCGGGCGACCGGGATGGCGGAGTCGACGGGGTTGGCGCCCTGCAGGAAGCGCGGCAGCCCCGAGGGCGTGGAGCCGCCCGCGTAGTTGCCCGAGGACCCGTAGCCGGTGGCGAACCCGCCGCCGGGCAGTCCGATCTGGCCCAGGCATGCGGCCAGCGCGATACCGGCCCACAGCGGCTGCTCGCCGAAGCGGGTGCGCTGCACCGACCAGCCGACGTTGACCAGGGTGCGGCCGGCGGCCATGCGCCGGGCGAGGTCGCGCAGGGCCTGCGCGGGGAGCCGGGACAGGCCCTCGGCCCACTCGGGGGTCTTGGCGACGCCGTCCCGCTCACCCCTCACATAGCGGCGCAGCACGTCGGCGCCGACGGTGTAGCGGTCGAGGAAGCCGTAGTCGGCCAGCCCTTCGTCGAAGAGGGTGTGGATGAGCGCGAGCTGAACGGCGGCGTCGGTGCCGGGATCGGCCGGCAGCCATTCGGCGCCCATCTCCTCGATGGTGTCGTCGCGCAGCGGGCTGACGGACACGGTGCGCACGCCGCACTCGGCCGCCGCCCGCATGCCCTCGGCGGCGGTCTGGCGGGCCCGCCCGCCGGAGGAGTTCCAGGTGTTGGACAGCCGCAGCCCGCCGAAGGTCACCACCAGGTCGGTGTGCCGGGCGAGGGCCTCCCAAGTCGGGGCGCGTTCGAGCAGGTCGGCGGTGCCGCCGAGGCCGACGACGTGCGGAAGCAGGACCTCGACGCAGGCGTAGCTGTAGGTGTTGCGCGAGCGGGTGTAGCCGCCGACGGAGTTGAGGAAGCGGTGGACCTGGCTCTGCGGGTGGTGGAAGCGGCCCGCACTGCCCCAGCCGTAGGAGCCGCCGTAGATGGCGGCGCTGCCGTGCTCGCGGCGCACCCGGTCGATGTCGGCGGCGAGCAGGTCCAGCACGGCGTCCCAGCCGAGCTCGACGTACTCGTCTTGGAAGGTGCCGCGCAAGCTGTCGGGGCCGGGGCCGTTCTCCAGCCACCTCCGCCGCACCGCCGGAGCGGCGACGCGGGTCCGGTGGTGCTGGGCGGCGGGGGCGTTGCGGATGAGCGGCGAGGGGTCGGTGTCGTCGGCGGCCGGCCGCACCCCCACGACGCGGTCGCCCGAGACCAGGACGTCGTAGGTCCCCCAGTGGGCGCTGGTCGGGTGGCTGGTCGTGTGCTGGTCCGGCTCGTCCATCGCGCCTCGCTCCCTTCGGGAGCGTGCCGGCGCACCCCGCTTGCGCGCAGCCGTCCCCGTGCTGGTTCCGTTCCCGGTTGGCAGCCTACGCACTGCCCGGTCGGCGCGGTGCGCCGGGTGCTGCGGCATGCCCCACGGCGAAACCGCAGGCGGGAGCGATCCGCCGGCGCCGGTTTGCGAGGATGTCGAGCGGCGCCCCCGCCGCCCGCGGCGGGCGGGCGGCATGGGGGCGCCGGATCCGAATCGAGCAAGGGAGGCACCATGAGTGCGGTGGCATCGCGGCCGCGCCGTTCGGTTCTGGCGGTTCCGGCGTCCAACGCCCGGTTCATCGAGAAGGCCCGCGACCTGGAGGCCGATGCGTTCTTCCTCGACCTCGAGGACGCCGTGGCACCGTCGGAGAAGGAGGCGGCCCGCGCCAACGCCGCGGCCGCGCTCAACGCCGGCGGGTGGGGCGCCAAGGTGCGCACGGTGCGGGTCAACGACCTGGAGACGCCGTGGACTTACCGCGACGTCATCGAGGTCGTGGAGGCGGCCGGCGCCGAGCTGGACTGCCTGGTGCTGCCCAAGGTCACCGGGCCCGACCATGTGCGCTGGCTGGACACCCTGCTCACGCAGATCGAGGCGGCCACCGGCCTCGAAGCGGGCCGGATCGGGATCGAGGCCCAGATCGAGGACGCCCGCGGCGCCTCCCGGGCCGACGAGATCGCGGCGGCCTCGCCGCGGCTGGAGAGCCTGGTGTACGGGCCGGCGGACTTCATGGCCTCGGTCAACATGCGCACCCTGGTGGTCGGCGAGCAGCCGCCCGGCTACGACGTGGGCGACGCCTACCATTACGTGCTGATGCGCATCCTGCTGGCCGCCCGAGCGAACGGGCTCGAGGCGGTCGACGGTCCCTACCTCCAGATCCGCGACGTCGAGGCGTTCCGCCGCTCGGCGGGGCGCACCGCCGCGCTGGGCTTCGACGGCAAGTGGGTACTGCACCCGTCGCAGGTGGCGGCCGCCAACGAGGTGTTCACACCCGGCCAGGAGGACTACGACCACGCCGAACGCATTCTGGAGGCCTACGAGCACGCCACTGCGGTGGAGGGGCGGGGCGCGGTGATGCTGGGCGGCGAGATGCTCGACGAGGCGTCCCGCAAGATGGCGCTGGCGGTGGCGGGCAAGGGCCGTGCGGCGGGTATGCGCCGCACCGAGCACCGTTGATCACGTAGCCGTCCCGGCCACCGCTCGTTTCCAAGCACCCCCTCCGCGCGGTAGATTGTTTGTCAGAGTCAAACAATTCTGCTTCGGCGGCGGCCGGGACCGCCACAGGGGCGAAGGCAGCTGGGGATGGCCATGGACAAGCTCGAAACCGACACCGGCGTCCCGATCGACGACGTCTCCGCGATCCGCTCCTTCAACCGCTTCTTCACCCGCCGCGTCGGCGCGCTCAAGCCCGGGCTGCTCGGGTCCCCGTGGTCGCTGACCGAGGTCCGCACGATGTACGAGCTGCGGCAGCGCACCCGGTCGGAGGCCCTCGAACTCCGGCGCGCGCTCGATATGGACGCCGGGCAGCTCAGCCGCGTGCTGGCACGGCTGGAGCGGTCCGGGCTCATCGTCCGCTCGCCCTCCCCTGAGGACGGGCGGCGGCAGGTCGTCGAGCTGACGGACGAGGGCGGGCGCGCAGCCGCGGTACTGGACGACCGCGCGAACGAGGAGGTCGTCGGCCTCATCTCGCACCTGTCCGCAGCCGACCGGCGGCGGCTCATCGAGGCCATGAGCACCGTTCGGCGGCTGTTCGAGGACCCCGCTCCCGCCGATTCCGCCCCCGCCTCCGAAGGGCTGTCACTGCGCGAGCCGGGCCCCGGCGACCTCGGCTGGGTGGTCGAGCGCCACGGCGCGCTCTACCCCGCCCAATACGGCTGGGACTCCTCGTTCGAGGCCTGGGTGGCGCGCCTGGTCGCCGACTACGCGCAGGAACCCGGCGGGACGGGCCGCCGCCTGTGGATCGCGGGGGCCGACGACCGCCGCGCCGGGTGCATCGCCTGCGTACCCGACGACGAGAGCACCGCACGGCTGCGGCTGTTCCTCGTCGAGCCCGAGGCGCGCGGCCGCGGCGTCGGCTCGATGCTGATGCGGGAATGCCTGGCCTTCGCGCGCGCAGCCGGCTACCGGCGCATGGTGCTGGCGACGTACTCGGTGCTCGGCGAGGCCCGGCGCCTGTACCAGGCCGCCGGGTTCCGCCTGGTCTCGTCGCACGACGAGCGCGCCTTCGGGCAAGACCTCACGGCGCAGGCCTGGGAGCTGGAGCTCTGACCCGGTCCCCGGTCACCCGCAGGGGCCGCGCGGAGGGAACCCGCGGGCGCCGCGCCGCGTCCGATCTGCGGTATCGCCCACGACGCCGCCGTCCGAATCGGCGGATCATCCAGGATGGAGGCACCGATGAAGTGGAACACGTCCGCGTTCTCCGGACTCGCCATCGGGATAGGGGTCGGAATCGCTCTCGGGGTCTCGCTCGACAATCTGGGCCTGGGGATCGCCCTCGGCATCGGGATCGGCATCGCCTTCGGTATCGCCTTCCAGCAGGGCGGGCGCAGCAAGGGCGGCGACGGTGAGTAGCGGCCGGCGGCCCCGCGGGGCCATCGGTCCGCCGAGCCGGCACGCCGCCGACCGGCACCGCTCCGGCGAGGGCGGCCAGCACCGCAACGATGAGGGCCCGCACAGGTGCCCGTAGGAAAGAGGCCGCCTCTCCCATGCGCCAGCGACTCGCAGGAATACTGATCGGCTGCGTCTTCGGCGCCGTGTTCGTCTTCGTCAACGCCGGCGCCCCGATGGGTCCGGGGCTGGTCGTACTCGCGCGCGCCGCAGCGGTGCTCGCCTTGGCGACCGCCGCGGTACTGGCGGTACTGGCGGCCCGGAAGGCCGCCGGCCGCGCTCCGGACGCCCCGGGCGCGGACTCGGCCGACGGGCGACCTGCCATGTTCAACCGCCGCTACGCCGCCGTCGTCGCCGCCGAGGTCGCGCTGCTCTTCGGCGGGTTCCCGGCGCTGCGGGCGCTCGGCGCGCCCGTGGAGGCCAACGTCGCCTGGATCGCGGTCATCGTGGGCCTGCACTTCGTCGCGCTCGCGGCGGTGTGGCGGGAGCTCTCCGTCCTCGTGCCGGGAGCCGGGCTCACCGTGCTCGGCGCAGCGGGCTTCGCGCTCGTCGGCCTGTCCCATACGCCACTGGTGCCGATCGTCAGCGGCGTCCTCTCGGGCGCGGTGCTGCTGCTCTCCGCCGCGCGTAGGCCCTCCGGCGCCGTCTGGGACTCCGCGGACCCGCAGTGGCCTCGCGTTGCTCTTACCGGCGGCTAACCCGGATACGCCACCATTGGCACCATGACCCGACCGAGCAGCGTCCTGATCGCCGACGACGACCGCGCCATCCGCGACTCACTGGATCGGGCGCTGCGGTTGGAGGGCTACGAGGTGCGCATGGCGGCCGACGGGGTCGAGGCCCTCGCGGCCGTGCACGCCGAGCCGGTGGACCTGCTGGTGCTCGACGTGATGATGCCGGGCGTCGACGGCCTTGGCGTGTGCCGCGTGCTGCGCAAGGAGGGCGACAGCACCCCGATCCTGATGCTGACGGCGCGCGTGGAGACCTCCGACCGGGTGGCCGGGCTGGACGCCGGCGCCGACGACTACCTCCCCAAGCCCTTCGAGCTGGACGAGCTGCTGGCGCGGCTGCGGGCGCTGCTGCGCCGCGCGGCGCCTACGGACGAGGACGGCTCACCCGCGGCGTCGCTGCAGGTCGGCGACCTGAGCCTGGACCCCGGAGCGCGCCGGGTGTGGCGC
The DNA here is from genome assembly GCF_031845375.1 of Streptomonospora wellingtoniae. Classification (NCBI taxonomy): domain Bacteria; kingdom Bacillati; phylum Actinomycetota; class Actinomycetes; order Streptosporangiales; family Nocardiopsidaceae; genus Streptomonospora; species Streptomonospora wellingtoniae. Next base: position 90,823 of record NZ_JAVREK010000024.1, on the reverse strand, counting down.
GGCGGGCAGGAGGTCGAGCTGTCCAAGACCGAGTTCGACCTGCTGGAACTGCTCGTCCGCAACACCGGGATCGTGCTGGACCATCCGACCATCTACGACCGCATCTGGGGCTACGACTTCGGCCCGGAGTCCAAGAACCTGGCCGTCTACATCAGCTACCTGCGCCGCAAGCTGGAACCCCAGGGGACGCCGCCGCTGATCCACACCGTCCGGGGCGTGGGCTACACCATCCGGCCGCAGGAGGCGGGGTGATCCGGTGATCCGCAACCCGCGTCAGCTGGCGCATGCCCTCAAAGAGCGCGTCGTGCCGGTGCGCGACTGGCGCCTGGGCACGCGCTTCGCAGTTTCATTCGCCCTGGTGGCGGCCGTGGTGATCGCGCTGGTGGGCTCGCTGGCCTACAACACCGCGGCGTTCCTGATCCGCACCGACGAGCAGACGGAGTTCGACACCACCGTCGAGAGCCTCTCGCGCGACCTGCGCGGACCGGCGATGGACCCGTTCGACGGCGGGAACGGGCCCACACTGCTGCACTCCGACTCCTTCACCTACCAGGCCATCACCCCCGACGGCGGCCTCCAGGTGCAGGTGCGCGGCGATCAGCCCGTCCGGTTCCTGCCGGTCACCGACGAGGACCGGGCGACCGCCGCCGAGGAGCAGGCCGGTGCGGTGCACACCCGCGAAGACGCCGCCCACGGCGAGGAGTACCGCATCGCGACGGTCTCCCTCGGCGGCGGCAGCGGCGCCATCCAGATCGGCCAGCGGCTCTCGCCGACCGAGAGCATGCTGGACAGCCTCGCCACCCAGATGCTGGGCGTCGGCGGGGCGGTGCTCATCGGAGCGGGCGTTGCCGGGTGGCTGATCGGCCGCCGCGTCACCGGCCGCCTGGTGCGACTGACCGAGGCCGCGGAGTACGTCAGCGCCACCGGCAGGCTCGACTACCCCGTGCCCGGCGGCGAGGCCTCCGCCCGGCAGGCGGCGGGCGACGAGGTGGGCCGCCTGGGCAACGCGTTCAGTGCGATGCTGGCCAGGCTGGCCGGGTCCAAGGAGGAGCAGCGGCGGCTGGTGCAGAACGCCTCGCACGAGCTGCGCACCCCGCTCACGAGCCTGCGCACCAACGTCAGCGTGATGCGGCGCTTCGAGCAGCTGCCGCCGGAGGGACGGCGGCAGCTCGTCGACGATCTCCAGGGCGAGACCCGCGAACTCACCGACCTGGTCGACGAGCTGGTGCAGCTGGCGACCGACAGCCGTGAGGACGAGCAGCCGGCCGATGTGGACATGAGCGCCCTGGCCGAGCGCGTCGCCGCCCGCACCCGCAGGCGAACGGGGCGCGAGGTCGCGGTGGATGCCGACGGCACGGTGGTGCACGGCAGGCCGGGGGCGCTGGAGCGGGCCCTGTCGAACCCGGTGGAGAACGCGGCGAAGTTCGATCCCGACGGGACGGAGCCCGTCGAGATCGTCGTCCGCGAGGGCAGGGTCGAGGTGCGCGACCGCGGTCCGGGCGTCGACGAGCAGGAGCTGGAGCACATCTTCGAGCGCTTCTACCGTGCGGCCTCGGCGCGGAGCATGCCCGGCTCGGGACTGGGCCTGTCGATGGTCCACGACATCGTGAGCGCGCACGGCGGCCGCGTCCTGGCCGCGAACCGCCCCGGCGGGGGCGCCGTCGTCGGGTTCTGGCTGCCGCCCCGCAGCGAACCGGGCGGAGGGACCGCCCCCCGGGACTGACCCCGCGGGGTCCCGGTGCCGTCCGCGGGCGGCTCCGGGAGGCCCTCGCGGTGCGGCTCGGACTTCCGGCCCGTTTATCGGATCTTGACCTTTCATATAGCAGAATTCCCAGGCCAGGAGGATGGGCCCCGTGCGGCGCCGGGCCGGAAGCGCCCGCGCATGCGGTGGTCCGGGGAGCGGACCCTCCGCAGAGCGCGTCGGGACCACCCGCGGTTCACTCCGCACACGTGGTACCTGTCACACTCGGCTGGGTGGTCGGGATTGTTCGGGAGTATCCGCAATTCGACATTGCCCGGTCGCACCCGAAGCGGTCGTGGACGGGCACTGCTGTTCCCGCCTCAGCCGCGCACGATGTCCGCGACCGGCACCGGAGAACGCCGACGCCCGCCCGCCGGATGCACCACCCGATCGACGTACCGCCGCACCCGCCAGGCGGATGAGACGCAAGGAGGGCGCAGCAGCACATGTCGTTGCCAGTGGTCATCGCCATCGCGGGTGCGCTCGCAGTCGCGGCGGGGGCGGCCTTCCAGGAGAGGGCGGTCGTCCGGGCGCCGCGGCTCGGGCAGTTGCGGCTGCTGTCCTTCCTGGTGCGCAGCCGCGGTTGGTGTCTGGGTACCCTCTTGACGGTGGCCGGTGTCGTGGCGCACATGGTCGCTCTCAGCGGCGCGCCCCTCATCATCGTCCAGCCGATCGGGGTCAGCGGTCTGCTGTTCGCGGTGATGCTCTCGGCGTTCTTCCGCCGCCAGCGCCTGAAGAAGGCCCAGGTCATCGGATCGCTCGCCGTCACCGCGGCACTGGCCGGGCTGCTGGCCACGCTTCCCGACCACGCCGGCGCGCCGGTGCCCACCCGCGCCGAAACCTTCCTCATGCCCCTGGGCTGCGCCGGCGTGATGCTGGCGTGCCTGGCGGCCGCGCGGTTCACCGGACCCGTCACACGGGCCTGGACCCTCGCGCTGGCCGGAGGCGTGGCCTACGGCGCGACGTCGGCGTTCGCCCGCGTCATCGGGTCGGCCGCCGTCGCGGACGTGCTGGCGATCGTGCAGCCGCTGAGCCTGGTGGGCCTGGCGATCGGCCTGTCGGGCGCCATGATCGTGCAGAACGCCTACCGCAGCGGGCACTTCGCGCTCGCCTACGCGACGCTGCTCATCAGCGACCCGCTCTCGGCCGCGGTCATCGGTGTCGTGCTCTTCGACGAGCGGATCCCGACCGGGCCGGTGGAGGGCACCATCGCGGTCGGCGCCGCGGTCTTGCTCGTGGTCGGGGTGGTCACCCTTGCCCGCGCAAGCCGCCCCGCTCCCGCCCCGCCCGTTCAGGGCACCGCCCGGCTCGGCAAGGGGGGCATCGGCGAGCCGGTCGGCGGCAGCACCGCGCCGGCTCCCTCCGGAACGGGCTCCGATCAACACGTCGCGGCCGATGACGAGCGGCCGGCCGAGGGGGCGCACCGCAGGCGCGACCCGTCGGCGCGCCCCCTGAGGTCCGCCGGAGGTACCGCGGGGGCCGCGGCGCACCGCTCCGAGCGCGGCCGCAACCCCGGCGCGGGACGCGGCCGCGGCCTGTCCGCCGAGCCCGCCGTGGAGTGAGCCGCGGCCGCTAGAGCCGACGGATTCGCCCGCCCGGGTCCGGCGACAGCTCGCGGTAGATCTCCTCATACCGCGCCAAGGAGGCCTGGTGGTCGTGCCGGGAGGCCAGCCGCCGGCTCTCCTCGCCCATCCGGTCGCGCTCCTCGCCGCCCGCCAGGATCTCGCCGGCGTACTTGGCCAGGTCGCCCGCGTTGCCCGGCGGGTAGAGGTAGCCGTTTCGCCCGGTCTGGACGAGGTGCGGCAGCGCCATCGCGTCGGCGGCCACGACCGGCAGCCCGCTGGCCATGGCCTCCAGGGTCGCGATGCTCTGCAGCTCGGCGGTCCCGGCGATGATGAAGACGTCGGCCGCGTGGTACACGTCGGGCAGGTCCGCGTCGGGCACGAACCCGAGCAGATGCACCCGGTCGGCCACGCCGCGCTGCCTGGCCAGCTCCTCCAGGTGCGGCCGCTGCGGGCCGGCTCCGGCCACCACGAGCTGGGTGTCGGGCACGGTGACGTGCGGAAGGGCCTCGACGAGGTCGGCGATGTTCTTCTCGGAGTCCAGGCGCCCCACGAAGGCGAGCGTCGGCCGGTCCGGCAGGCCCAGCCGCCGCCGGGCGCCCGCGCGCTCGGCCGAGCCACCGCCGAGCGGCCGGAAGCGGTGCAGGTCGGTGCCGCAGGAGACCGCCTCGACGGTGCGGCCGAAGCCCTTGTCCAGCAGCAGCTGGGCGGCGATGCGCGTGGGGGTCGTGACGTGGTCGGCCCCGGAGGTGACGCGCACGAAGTCGCGCCAGGCGCGGTCGCCGAGCGCCGCGTGCAGCGCCGCCGGGCAGTGGAGGTAGGTGAACAGGTTCTCCGGCATGAAGTGGTTGGTGGCCACGACCGGGATGCCGTGCCGCCGCGCCGCGCGCAGCAGCAGGCGGCCGACGATGAAGTGGTTCTGGATGTGCACCGCGTCGGGGCGCAGGCGGGCCAGGAGGCGGTCGATGTGCCCGGGAAGGCCGGCGGGCACCGCCAGGCGCACCGTCTCGTGCACCAGCGACGGAGCCGAACGCACCCGGTGCTCGACGGCACCGCCGATCTCGGTCACGCGCGGCGGGCCGTCCGCCGAAGGGCACAGCACGTGCACGTCGGTGCCGCGGTCGGCGAGCCCGCGCGCCAGGCGCGCGCTGAACAGCGCGGCGCCGTTGACGTCGGGCGGGTAGGTGTCGGAGCCGATGAGTACGCGCCGGCGCTCCGGCGATCCGCCGGCGCCGCGCCGGGCGCCGCTGTGCGTCCGACGGCGGCCCGGGAGTGTGGAAGGGGCTTCGCCCATTGTCAGGTCTCCAGATCGAGGCGCGGGTGAACGGACCGCACCGTGCTCGCGGGTCGGCTGCCCGGTCCGGCCGCCGGTGACGCGGTCCCGCCCTGCCTGAGCGGTTTCGTCACCGCGGGCGCACGGCCGGTCGCCGTACAGTGCCGGGAACGATACCCTCCGCCCCGGCGAAAGCGTCGAGCCCGCGACCGGTGTCGCCCACTACAGCCCCGGCGGGGCCCGGCGCGTGCCGCACGCGCCGGGCCCCGCCCCCTGTTCCCTTCGCAATCCCCGCTCCCGGTGAGGTCTCGCGGCGGCGCCTCAGCTGCCGAGGCTGTTGGACGACTGCGCCGAGAGCGTCACGTCGGCCTCCTGCTCCTCGCCGTTGCGCACGTAGCCGATGGTGATCGTGTCGCCCGGCTGGTGGGCGCGGATCGCGGCGATGAGGGCGTTGGGGCCGTCCACCTCTTCGCCGTTGACACGGGTGATGCGGTCGCCCCGCTCCAGGCCGGCCCCGGCCGCGGCGCCGCCGTCGTTGGTCTCCACGACCGTGGCGCCTTCCTCGTTGCTCTGGGTGATGGTGGCCTCGATGGCGGCGTAGCTCGCCTGGCCGTCCTCGATGAGCTGCTCGGCGATCGGCTTGGCCTGGTTGATCGGGATGGCGAAGCCGAGCCCGATCGAACCGGCCTGGCCCCCCGTGGTGCTCGTGGAGGCGATCGCGGTGTTGATGCCGATGACCTCGCCGCTCATGTTCATCAGCGGGCCGCCCGAGTTGCCCGGGTTGATGGGCGCGTCGGTCTGGATGGCGTTGATGACCGTCGAGGTCCGCAACTGCTGCTCGCCCTGCCCCTGCTCCTGCTCCTCCGGCAGGCCGAAGGGGTTGTCCGGCTGCTGCTCCTGCTGACCGGTGGCGCCGGTGTTGACGGGGCGGTCGAGGGAGCTGACCACGCCGCTGGTGACGGTGCCCTGCAGGCCCAGGGGAGAGCCGATCGCGACGACGTCGGCACCGACCTCGACCTTGTCGGAGTCGCCGAGCTTGGCGGTGGTGAGCCCGCTCTGGTCCTCGGCCTTGATGACGGCGAGGTCGGAGACGGGGTCGGTGCCCAGGATGCGGGCCTTCGCCTCGCTGCCGTCGTTGAACGCCACGGTGACCGTGTCGCCCTGGGCTTCGGAGACGACGTGGGCATTGGTGAGGATCTGGCCGTCGGAGCTGATGACCGCGCCACTGCCGGTGCCCTGGCCCGCCTGGATGGAGACCACGCTGGGCAGGGACTTCTCGGCGACGGTGCTGACGTCTCCGGTCGAGGGCGATCCGCCCGAGCCGTCGGTGAGCGCAGACGTGCCTCCCTGGCCCGCGTCGACGAAGTAGGCGGTGATCGCCGCGGCGGCGGGGCCCACGATCAGGCTGGTGACCAGCGCCGTGACGGCGGCGACCACCACGACGGCGTTGCGCCGCAGGAGGCCGGGCTTGCGGGGCGGCTCGCCCGGACGGCCCTCGCCGTGCGGGGGCGGCGGGAAGCCGCCGGGGTGTCCGGGACCGCCGGGATAGCCGGGACCACCGGGGCCGCCGGGGTGGCCGCCGCCGTAGTGCCAGCCGCCGGTGTGGTGCGCCCCGGCGTCCTGCCCGGGGTACGCGCCGTAGGGGGCGGACGGGTCGGCTGCCCCGCTCGCGGCGCCGGCGGCCGCGCCGGACCAGGCCGCGGACTCGGCGTCGCCGGGGTGCTGCCCCGGCTGCGGACCGTGGGGGCCATGGCCGCGCGGCTGCCCGGACCCTCCCGGGAAGGCGCCCTGAGCGGGGCCGTGGTGTCGGAGGGGATCGGCGGGAGCGGCGTGTTCGCCGGGCTGGGCGGCTCGGGAGGCCTGCGGCTGCTCGTGGGGTACCGGCGCCTCGTCTCCGGCCGCTTCGTAGGGGGTGGCGCGCGGGGGCCGGTTGGCCACGGCGGACCGCCAAGGCCCGGTGGTCTCGGAGGCACCGCCCCCGGACTGGGCCGCTACCGCCACGTCGGGGTCGTCGCCGGGCGCGGGCTCGGTCCAAGCGGCCGCTTCAGGCTGCGCCGCGCTGTCGGCGGGTTCAGGCGGAGACGCGGGGTCGGCACCGGGCGGGGCGGCGTCCGCGGACACCTCGGGCGGCTCGGCCGGACGGCCTTCGCCTACGTGGTCCCCGGTTGGGAACCCCTTGCTGGGGTCGCTGGCGCTCATGTGCTCCTCCGGACTGCTCGACCTGTTACCGACAACGATCGGATGCCGAGGTTAGACAGCAGTGAGACCCGAGAAAAAATGCGTCTCGAAGAGACCCGGTTCGGGCGGCGGAGAGCCTCCGGCTCCGAACCGCCGCCCGCAGGCGGTGTCGACGGCCGTTCGTGCCGGTACCGCTACCCGCCGACTCGAACAGGCGACATCGGCGTGCCGCGCACCGCAAACCCGACCGCGGCCGCACCATGGACACAGGGCGCCGCTCGTCGCCGGGACCCGCCCGGCCGTCGTGCACACGTGTACCCCGCGCCCTCGTCCGATCAGCCGCGTGGCCGCCCACTGACCCTGGGATCAGGCCACGCGGTGTCTACCCGCCCCCGTCACACTCCCCCCTCCCGCCGATCCCCCCGGCTCCGCCGACCTCCCCCGTCTCCACGGGAAGGCCGGTGTCGGCCCCCCATGCGCTCCACGATCCGGGATAGAGGCGGGCACCGGCGTATCCCGCGTGTTCGAGGGCGACCAGGTCAAGGCACGCGGTGACGCCCGAGCCGCAGTAGGCGGTGACGGTCTCGGCGCTGTCGGCACCCAGTGCGCGGAACCTCTCGCGCAGCCGCTCGGGCGGCGCGAAGCGCCCGTCCGCGGTGAGGTTTCCGGCCCAGGCCGCGCTGCGCGCGCCGGGGATGTGCCCGGGGCGCGCGTCCACCGGAGCAGGGGCCGCGCCGGTGTAGCGCTCATGGACGCGGGCGTCGAGCAGCAGCCGGCGCTGGTCGCCGGACTCGGCGCGCACGGCGGCGGTGTCCGCGAAGCGGTCGGCGGGCCAGGGCACCGCGGTGCGTTCACGCCGGATCGGCTCGACGCCGCCGCGCTCCAGCGGACCGCGCCAGGCGTCGATGCCGCCGTCGAGCAGGGCGGCCGGCGATCCGAGCACGCGGAGCAGCCACACCAACCGCGCCGCGGTCGAACCGCCGCTGTCGTCGTAGGCGACGACCGGCGTGCGGTCGCCGATGCCCAGCGCGGACATGGACTCGGCGAAGTCGTCCGGGTCGGGCAGCGGATGGCGGCCGCCGGACTCGGTGGCGGGCGCGGCGAGATCGGTGTCGATGTCCGCGAACACCGCACCGGGCAGATGCCCCGCCAGGTAGGCGTCGCGGCCGGACCGGCCGTCGAGGTACCAGCGCACGTCGGCGAAGAGCACCTCGTCGGCGTGCGCGGCGGCCCACTCCGGCGGGACGACGACGGGCAGTGCGGGGGCGTTCTGATCGGTGGCCATGGCTGCAAGCTACCCGGGCAGGGCGGAGGTCGGAGCGGCGCCGAAGCCGCATCCCCGAACCCCGTCGATCTTGTAGCTATCGTGATGTAAAACGATTTCCATTTGCGATAGCTACAAGATCGGCGGTGAGGCGGCGCGCGAGCGGCTCACGCGGCGCACCCACAGCAGGCCCAGCACCGGCAGTACGAGCGGGATGAACAGATAGCCGCTGCCGAAACGCGACCAGACGGTGTCGTCGGGGAACGCGGCCGGGTCGAGCAGGCTGAATGCGCCCACGACGAGCACGCCGACCAGTTCGACGGAGCACGACACCGCCGCGACGCGCAGCGACGTCCGACCGCCGGCTACCAGGCCCGCGGTCGCGACGATGTAGACGACCCCCGCCAGCGCCGAGAGCAGGTAGGCCAGCGGCGCCTCGTGGAATCGGGTGAGGATCTGCACGGCCGCACGCGAGGTCGCCCCGATGGCGAAGACGGCGTAAACGGCGACGAGGACGCGGCCGGGGCCGCTGCGGGCGACGGATTCAGACACGTGCGGGGCCCCACAACTGTTCGAGGCGGACCATCATGACGGGGAGGACGAGGCAGGCGAAGGCGATGACCGCCGGCCCCCACCTGCTCCGCTCGACGAAGCCCCACACCGCGCACGCCGGGGGGATGAGCACGATGGTGGCCAGATAGCTGATAAAGACCAGCGTCTCGTCGGGGCGCCCGCCCTGCGCCATCAGCACCCCCGACACCACGGCCTGGGCGATCACGGCCAGCCACAGCACGCCCATGGCCACCAGGTGGGGCACGACCATCGGCTGGTCGCGGAAGGTCGAGATCAGGCACCATGCGGCCAGGAGCAGCGATGCGACCTGGATGGTGGTGGTCAGCGCTTCGACCACGGTAGTCCTCCACCCGGGTTGGTGCGGTTGCGCCCGATCGGTCGCGCCGCCCGGCGGAACGGACGGAGCGCCGGGCGGATCGGCACGAATGTCTACGACAGACTGTAGTACCACCTGCGGCGAGCCGGTAATCGACGAGCGCGGTACGCGCGGGCCGGCCCGGGTAGCGCCCTCACCGCGTGGCGTCACGGCCAGGCGTAGACTCCAGACGTTTGCAGGCGCATACATAAGGAGACGCAACGGTTATGAAGTACGGGATTCTTATGTTTCCCACGCATGACGCGATCGATCCGGCCACCCTCGCGCGCGAGGCCGAGGACCGCGGTTTCGAGTCGCTGCTGTTCCCCGAGCACAGCCACATCCCGGTCAGCCGGCGGTCTCCCTATCCCGGTGGCGGGGACCTGCCGCGGATGTACGTGCACACCTACGACCCGTTCGTGGCGCTGAGCTACGCCGCCTCGGCGACGACGACACTGCGCGTCGGTACCGGCGTGTGCCTGGTCACCCAGCGCGACCCCATCCACACCGCCAAGGAGGTCGCCAGCCTGGACTACCTCTCCGGCGGCCGGTTCCTGTTCGGTGTCGGCGCGGGCTGGAACCGCGAGGAGATGGCCGACCACGGCACCGACGCGCGCACCCGCATGCGGCGGATGGCGGAGAACGTCAAGGCCATGAAGGAGCTGTGGACAGAAGACGAGGCGGAGTTCCACGGCGAGTTCGCGGACTTCGAGAAGAGCTGGGCCTGGCCCAAGCCCGCCCAGAAGCCGCACCCGCCGGTGATCGTCGGCGGCAACGGGCCCACGGTTGAGGAGCGCGTGATCGACTTCGGCGACGAGTGGATGCCGCAGGGCGTCACACTCGACACCGCCGCCGAGTTCGGTCGGCGAGTGACCCGGCTGCAGCGGCTCGCCGCCGAGGCCGGGCGCGGCACCATCCCGGTGTCGATGTACTACGCGGTGCCCGAGGAGAAGACGGTCGACGCCTACGCCGAGGCGGGCGTGGGCCGGGTGTTCTTCGGCGTGGACTCCGCGGGGCGCGACACCGTGCTGCCGCAACTGGACGAGCTGGCCCGCCAGATCCGCTGACCCCGCACCGGCCCGGCAGCCGAGCACGGTCCGGGGACGCGAACGGCCGTCAGTACCGCGGGTCCTCTGCCTGCGGCGGACCCGCGGGCGGCCGGCCTGGCTGTTCGTGCGCTCCGGGCTGCGGGCCGGAAGGCCGGTGCTGGGGCCCTGTCGAGGGCTGCTGCCCGCCGGACGGCCCGCCGTAGTGCTGTCCCGCGTTCGGATCGTACTGCGGGCCGACGGGACCGCCGTGCGCAGAGGGCTGACCGTACGGCCCGGCCTGAGGGCCGTGTTGTGCGGTGCCCGGACCGGCCGGACCCCAGCCCGGACCGGGCGACTGCGCGTACTGCCCCGCACCGGGGCCGCCCGGCGGGGGCCATCCCCCGGGGCCCGCGGGCTGCGGCGTTGCGGCGCCCCGCTGCGCCGAGCCGCGGCCGCTGCCCGCAAGTGCGATCAGCAGCAGGATCAGGGCGGCGGCGAAGACGATGATGCTGACCACGTCGAACCCGATGAACAGGCCGGGGCCGACGCTGTCGAGCGATGCGACCTCCAGAGTCACACTGAACGCCACGCCGAGAATCCAGTTGAGGATCAGCAGCCCGCCCCCGGTACGGATCAGCCCGCGCATCGCCGGTGCCCGACCGGCCAGAGCCAGCGCGAGTACGCCGACGATGACCAGAGGGAACCGGATCGCCATGTTGACGAACGGGTTGGAGATGAGCAATGCCGGGGTATCCAGCGAATCCATTGCGGTGCTCCGTGTCGTCGGCGGGACTCAACCGTTGGTCTGGGGCGGAGGGCCCGAGGGCCATTGGGGCGCGCTCGGTCCGTGCTCCCACGGGGGCTGGCCGCTCTGCGGCCCCGGCTCGCCTCCGTGGCCGTACCCCGGTTCCTGAGGTCGGGGTCGGGCACCTGCGGGGGCCTGGGGCCCGGAGGGACCGGCCGGAGCCTGAGGCCCGGAGGGACCGGCCGGAGCCTGAGGCCCGGAGGGACCGGCCGGAGCCTGAGGCCCGGAGGGACCACCGTACGAAGGGCGACCGGGCCCCGGGTGGGCGCCGCCGTAGCCCGGCGGGACCGGGCCGCGCTGCGCCGCGGGCGGCGGCGCCGACCAAGCGGGATCGGGCGGCGGCGCGGGAGCCGTCCGGACGCGCCGGACCAGCCCCATCAGCACCAGCAAAAAGCCTGCGGCGAGCATCAGGTTGAGTACGTGCCGCACCAGCGCGGGCCATACTTCCATCGGAAGGATGACCCCCTGATACGTCATCACACCGAGGACCATGTCACCGATCCCGTCGACCAGGATCAGTACGAGTCCGAACGCCGGCAGCATGCGGCGCCCTCGGGGGGCCAGCGCTACGGCGATGAATCCCAGTAGCGGAATCGCGACGGACGGCGCGCTCCACAGGATCGGCTGCAAGAGGTCCACGGCGGCTTCCCACTGTTCGCGGCTGATGTCGTCGCACAAACCTAAGGGAGTGCCGAACGGAACACCAACCCGCCTGCCTGCTTGAACTCGCCGGTGTCCGGGTGCGGTCACGGAGCGGACGCCGGTTCCCGCGTCCGTTCAGCGGGACCGCCGGCGGCCGATAGCGAGCGGATCGGCTCCGGCGGCCGCCCCGGGGACCGCTCGGCCCACCGGCCCGGCGGTCCGGGTGGGGCGGCGCGTCCCCGGGGCGGGGCGGGAGTCACCTCCCGACCGTCACTCCCACTCGATGGTGCCTGGCGGCTTGCTGGTGACGTCGAGGACGACACGGTTGATCTCGCGGACCTCGTTGGTGATCCGGTTGGAGATGGCCGCCAGCACGTCGTAAGGCAGGCGCGACCAGTCGGCCGTCATCGCGTCCTCGCTGCTGACCGGGCGCAGCACCACGGGGTGGCCGTAGGTCCGGCCGTCGCCCTGCACCCCCACCGAGCGCACGTCCGCCAGCAGCACCACCGGGCACTGCCAGATGTCGCGGTCCAGACCCGCGCGCGAGAGCTCCTCGCGGGCGATGGCGTCGGCCTCCCGCAAGACCTCCAGGCGGTCGCGGGTGACCTCGCCGATGATGCGGATGCCCAGGCCGGGGCCGGGGAACGGCTGGCGCCACACCATCTCCGCGGGCAGGCCCAGCTCCTCGCCGACGCGGCGGACCTCGTCCTTGAACAGCTCACGCAGCGGCTCTGTGAGCGAGAACCGCAGGTCTTCGGGGAGCCCGCCGACGTTGTGGTGCGACTTGATGTTGGCGGCACCGTTCCCGCCGCCCGACTCCACGACGTCCGGGTAGAGGGTGCCCTGTACCAGGAACTCGACGTCGTCGCCCGCCCTGCCGCCTTCGGCGACGACCTCGCGGGCCGCCTGCTCGAAGACCCGGATGAACTCCCGGCCGATGATCTTGCGCTTCTCCTCGGGGTCGCTGATCCCCGCCAGCGCGTCGAGGAACCGCTCCTGGGCGTCGACGACCTTCAGCACCGCGCCGGTGGCCTCGACGAAGTCCTTCTCGACCTGCTCGACCTCGCCCTTCCGCAGCAGCCCGTGGTCGACGAAGACACAGGTCAGACGGTCGCCGATGGCCCGCTGGACCAGCGCGCCGGCCACCGCGGAGTCCACTCCACCGCTGAGCCCGCAGATCGCGCGCTTGTCGCCGATCTGGGTGCGGATGCGCTCGACCTGCTCGTCGACGATGTTGACCATCGTCCAGGTGGGCCGGCACCCCGCGCCGTTGTAGAGGAAGTGCCGCAGCACCTCCTGCCCGTGCTCGCTGTGCAGCACCTCGGGGTGGAACTGCACGCCGTACAGCCCGCGCTCGGGGGCCTCCATGGCGGCCACGGGCGTGCTCTCGGTGCTGCCGGTGGTGCGGAAACCCGAGGGCGCCTCGGCGACGGAGTCGCCGTGGGACATCCACACGGTCTGGGCGGCGGGCAGGCCGGCGAAGAGAACGGTGTCGGTGCCGGCCTCCATGCGGGTGCGGCCGAACTCGCTGCGCCCGGTCCGGGCCACGGTGCCGCCGAGCGCCTGGACCATGGCCTGGTAGCCGTAGCAGATGCCGAGCGTGGGCACGCCGGTCTCGAACATCCCCGCGGGCGCCTGGGGAGCGCCGTCGGCGTAGACGGACGAGGGGCCGCCGGAGAGGATGATCGCCTTGGGCCGCTTGGCCAGCATCTCCTCGACCGGCATGGTGGAGGGGACGATCTCGCTGTAGACGTGGCACTCGCGCACGCGCCTCGCGATGAGCTGGGCGTACTGCGCGCCGTAGTCGACGACGAGGACGGTGTCGAACGAGGAGTCGCCGGCGTCGGAAGGGGACACGGAAGAAGCCTTCCCGCAGGTAGGAACGTGCAGGGCACGGGGATCGGACCGCTTCTCAGTCTAGATCCTCCCCAGAGCCTCAGAACCCGGCCACCAGGACCGCCCGGTCGTCGGCGTGGTCAGTGGGCGCCGACCACGCCATCACCGTGGTGCACACGTCCTTGGGTGTGGGCGCGTCGAACCCGGTGAGCAGTGCGGACAGCCGGCCGAGCCCGGTGTCCAGGGACTCGCGGCGCCGCTCGACCACCCCGTCGGTGTAGCAGACCAGCATGTCGCCGGGGTGCACCGCGACGCGGGCGGTGCGATGCGCGCCGCCCAGCGAGCATCCCAGCGGCGGGTCGACGACCGACTCCAGCCGCTCGCACTCCCCGTCGCCGCGCAGCAGCATGGGAGGCACGTGTCCGGCGTTGGCGTAGGCCAGCTCGTCGGCCCCCGGGTCGTAGACCGCGTAGCACATGGTCGCCATGTTCTCCGGCAGGTAGGTGTCGACGTAGGCGTCGAGCCGCGCGGTGACGCGGTCGGGGCGCACTCCCTCCTCCAGTGCGGCGGCGCGCAGCACGCTGCGCAGTTGGGACATGACGGTGGCCTCCGGCAGCCCGTGTCCGGCGACATCGCCGATCACCAGACCGATCCGGTCGGAGGAGGGAATGGCGAACACGTCGTACCAGTCGCCGCCGACCTCAGCGCCGTTGGCGGTGGGCACGTACTCGGCCGCGACTTCCAAGGGCGCGCCCTCGACGCGGCAGGGCAGCAGGCTGCGCTGCAGGCCCAGGGCGATCTCGTGCTCCCGCTCCAACCGCGCGCGCATGCGGCCCTCGCGGTCGCCGAAGGCGCCGGGGGCATCGGGTGTGTCGCGGTCGAACGCCGGAACCAGGCGGATCTGCACCGCGGGCTCGCCCGCGTCGGCCCAGGCCGCGCGGCTGCCGAACCCGGGGCAGCGGCGCGGCCGCCCGTCGGGGTCGACCAGGCACAGCACCCCGGCCGTCGGTTCGCCCGACCCGGCCCATCTGCGCAGCGTGTCGCCGGTCCGCTCGGGGCTGTCGGAGCTGACTCCGTAGAGGTCGGCGCCCGTGTCGGCCGCCGGGCACAACCTCCGCATGGCGGCGTTCCGGCCGAGGATCTCGCCGGAGAGCCCGACCAGCAGCATCGGCTCGCTCACGGCGCGGGTGATCGAGCCGAACAGCTCACCGGCGAGCACAGATCACCGCACCCCGCGCGCCCCGGCGGCGGGTCCGGGCCGGCGCGGTGGGGCGGCGGACGGGCCGCCGCTTCGGCGGCGGGCGGCGGTTCGCGCTGCCGCGCCCGTCCCCGATGGTCGAGTCCGCTCCTCGCATCGTCCCTCCGTTGGCTTCCGCGGATACGCGGTTGTCGCCGGTGTCGAGGGTCGGGGGAGATGTGTCCGGCGGCCACGTGAAGCGCAGGCTACGCCCGGTCGGCGCCCGGCGCAGGAGTTTCCCGGTTTTTGCGGCAGCGGATCGGAGTGTGGAAGTTCACTGCGCCCCGATGAGGCCTCCCGAAGGGCTTCGGGGGCGCGGAAGTCCCAGGTCAAAGGCCCGAGAACGTCGGGCGCGATCGGTTCGGCCCCGGTCTGCCCCGGCCGGCTTGAGCGGGCCGGGCAGACCGGGGCAGACGCGGCCCGTGGGTGCTGCGGGCGGATCAGCGGATGCGGAACCGCTTCATCAGCCGGGCGCCGGCCGTCATCACCGTGGAGAGGGTCTGGGCGTCCATGCCCGGGGTGCCGCCGAAGCCGACGTAGTGCTGGCTGGCGACGGTCTGGGACTCCGTGTAGCGCAGCAGCCCTTCGGGGCCGTGCCGGCGGCCCACACCGGAGCGCTTCATGCCGCCCATGGGTGCGCCGTAGCTGGCCCAGGCGGCGCCGTAGCCCTCGTTGACGTTGACGGTTCCCGACTCGATGCGCTCGGCCAGGCGGCGCCCGCGCGCAGTGTCGCGGGTCCACACGCTGGCGTTGAGCCCGTAGTCGGTGGAGTTGGCGGCGTCGACGGCCTCGTCCTCGTCGAAGAAGCGGTAGAGGGAGACCACCGGGCCGAAGGTCTCGGAGGCGCAGGCGTCCATGGTCGGGGCCACCCCGGCCATGACCGTGGGCCCGTAGAACAGCGGGCCGACGTCGTCGCGGGGGCTGCCGCCGGCGAGGACCTCGGCGCCCTTGGCGCGCGCGTCGTCGACGTGGGCGCTGACGCGCTCGAACTGCCTGCGGTAGGTCAGCGAACCCATGTCGGCGGAGTAGTCGAAGGCGGCGTTGAGCTCCATGCCCCGCACCGCATCGGAGAACCGCTCGGCGAACTCGTCGTAGACCGAGTCGTGCACGTAGATGCGCTCCATGGAGATGCACAGCTGGCCGGCGTTGCTGAAGCTGGCCCGCTGGAGGCCTTCCACGGTCCAGTCCATGTCGGCGTCGGCGCACACGACGGCGGGGTTCTTTCCGCCCAGTTCCGCCGAGAAGCCGATGAGGCGGCGCGCGGCGCGCTGGGCGATCTCGGCGCCCACCGCGGAGGAGCCGGTGAAGGAGACGTAGTCGGCGTTGTCGATGAGGGCGTCGCCGATCTCCTCGGGCCTGCCGAGCACCGGGATCCACAGGTCCTCGGGCAGGCCGGCCTCGACTGCGGTCTCGATCGCCCACAGCGCGGTCAGCGAGGTCTGGGTGTCGGGCTTGGCGACCACGGCGTTGCCGGCGAGCAGTGCGGGTACGGCGTCGGCGACGGGCAGGGCGAGGGGGTAGTTCCACGGACTGATGACGGTGACCGCGCCGCGGGGCAGGCGGCGGTGGTAGGTCCGCGTCGCACCGGGAAGGGCGCCGGGGGTGCGCCGGGGCCGCAGGAGGCGGGGCGCGTGCCGGGCGTAGTGGAGGGTGCCGGCGGCGGCGTCGTAGACCTCTTCGAAGGCGTGCCGACGGGCCTTGCCGGTCTCCCACTGGATGAGGTCGAGGATTTCGCGCTGGCGGGAGAGGACCAGGTCGTGGAACCGCACGAACGGCTCGGCGCGCTCTCGGGGGGAGCGCGCGGCCCAGGACCGCTGCGCCGCGCGGGCGCGCTCGAAGGCAGCGGCGACGTCGTCGGCGGAGGACTCGGGGAGTTCGGCGAGGGGCGCTCCGGTGAAGGGCGCCGCGGTCTGCGTCGTCTTGCCCGACGCGGCGGCCACACGGCGTGTGAGCCGGGGGGTGACGCCCTCCAGCCCCGCCGGCGACGCGGAGCTACCGGAGGTGCTCGTAGCGGTGTCCATGGCGGGAGGGTAATCCACGTCACCGGAATTGGCTACCCGCCGGTAACCGCGCCTCTCCGGTCAGGGAACCCGCCGCTGGGGACGCCGAGGACTCCGCGCCGTCCTCGTCCAGGAGGTTGCGATGCCGCCAACCGAGAACACCACCGTCGCCGTCGCGGGCGGCGGCCCGGCGGGAATCATGCTCGGCCTGCTGCTGGCGCGGGCCGGCGTGGACGTCACCGTGCAGCAGCTTGTCCTGGAAGGTCTCGATCGCTTGCCCGCGGGTGGCGTCGTAGCCGCCCTTGGGGATGATGAACGCGCCTCCGAACCCCGTCGATCTTGTAGCTATCGTGAAGGAAAGCGATTTCTGTTTGCGATAGCTACAAGATCGACGGAGCGCACGTGCCGCGGTGCCACGCGCTGCGCGGTGTCCGCGGCGGAGCACCGCGGCCGCGGTCTTGTGCGGAGAACGCGAGGAGGGACGGCCATGGCCACGACCACGCACCCCGCGGCCTCCGGCGACGCGGGCCTCGCCGCGTGAGCGCCCGGCAGAGCCGCGGCGTCCTGGTCACCGGGGCTTCGGGCGGCATCGGGCGGGCGGTCGCCCGGCGCTTCGCCGCCGACGGCGACCGGGTGGCCGTGCACTACGCGGAGAACCGGGACGGTGCCGATGCCACTCTGGCGTCACTCGACGGCTCCGGGCACCTGCTCGTCCACGGAGACGTCGCCGACCCCGCCGCGGCCGAGGCCGTCGTCGACGCGGCCGTCGAAGGGCTCGGCGGGCTCGGCGTCCTGGTGAACAACGCCGCCGCGATCATCCCGCACCCGCTGCCCGAGACCTCCTTCGCCGAATGGCAGGCGGCGTGGCAGCGCATCATCGGCGTGAACCTGTTCGGAGCGGCGAACCTGAGCTACTGCGCGGCGCGGCACATGATCGAGCACGGCGAGCGCGGCGCCGCCGGGCGGATCGTCAACGTCGGTTCGCGCGGCGCCTACCGGGGAGAGCCCGACATGCCGGCCTACGGAGCGAGCAAGGCGGCGCTGCACTCGCTGGGGCAGTCGCTGGCCGTGTCCCTCGGCCCCCACGGCATCGGCGTCGCCTCGGTCGCCCCCGGTTTCACCTCGACCCCGCGGGTCGAGGCGCGGCTGAACGCGGACGGTGGCGACGCGATCCGCGGGCAGAGCCCGTTCGGCCGGGTCGCGACGGCCGACGAGATCGCCTCGGCGGTGGCCTACCTGGCGTCTCCGGAGTCGGTATGGACCTCGGGCGCGGTGCTGGACGTCAACGGCGCCTCCCACCTCAGGTAGAGCGGCGTTGCGCGGAGTGGCGCCGACGGAGAGTGGTTTCGCCATGGCGACGTCCGGCGGTCGGCGACCGGTACCCGGACTGGGACCGGGACTCGGACGGGCGTTCCGCACGGCGGCCGACGGAACTTTTCCAAGAGCCGCGGCGGCTCCCGTCACCTGCTCGAACGGCGCATCAGTCCGTGCACACCGCGGAACAACGGGCGAAGCCTGCTATACCGGCGCGATTCCGGGTAGCTCGTCCGGAGGGCTGGAATCCGCAAGGACACCCGGCACCAGCGCCCCCTGGGACGGGCCCCTACGGCCCGATGCGCGAGGCGGCGCAGGAACCGGGGTACGGCCCGACGCGCGGACCGGCAGGCGGACCGGCTCACGGTCCGGTGCACGGCCCGATCTGAAGAGCGACCCGACAAGACAACGGCCGACAGGAGATCTCCCTGCCAGAGCGCACCATCGCCATCCCCGAACGCGCCGGGGACCGGCCTCGTCCCGTCCGCGAGACCGTTCCCCGGCGCACCCTTCTCCACTGAGCCGACGGCGATGGCCGTCCGCGCTGGCAGGGTGACGGAAGGGCGGTTGCCCCAGCCCCAGCCCCAGCCACGTGGGGATCGATCCGGTCAATCCGGAGCCGGGGTTCGACGCGTTCTACCCGGCCTGAGGACGACCGCCCTCCGGAACCGGGCCGCGGCTCCGGTGACCGGCGGCGATGCACCGGTACCCGCGCGTGCCCCGGCCGTGACCGCTTCCGGCCGGACACGGCCACGTGGCGGGAAGGTGCGAGCAGGGGGCGGGACGGAACGGCCGGGCGCCCGGACCGTCGGAACGGTGCGCGCGGCGGGCCGGTCGGACGGCAGCGGTCGGCCGAGGACCAGTGCCGCGAGGAGCCGTTCGAGCGCCTCAGAGGTCGGCGCCTCGATCAGGTGCGGATGCCCGCGCAGGACGGCCCACCAAGTGCCGGTGTGGCTGCCGTACCAGGCACTCGTGCCGGGGAAGATCCGGCTCAGCCGCGCCGCGGCCGGGTGGACCGTCGCGGACCGGCGCCGAGGGCGCGGGAGCGGGGCGGACGCACTCATCGGTCCCCTTCCTCGGCGTCGCCCCAGATGAGTCCGGAGCCGTCCAGGTGGCAGCCGTCGTGCGCAGAGGGACGCAGGCAAGCGGACCGGTCGGTCCGGCCGGGGTCGTGCGCGGGGGCGGACACGGGTGCGGGCGCGGCAGCGGGGGCGGGGAGCCCGCAGGTCTCGCCGAGCAGGCGGGCGACGCGCGCGAGGATCTCCAGGGAGGCGTCCCGGACGGCGGAGGTCCAGTAGGCGTGCTCGTGCGCGCCGGCCGCGAGGTCGTCCGCCATCTCGTGGAGGCACCGCGCATCGGCAGGGCCGACCACCCGGGCGGGCAGCGCGAGCCGGGCGGACCGCGCGGGCGCCCCAGGGCCGCTCGGGCCACCCGGCCCGCCCAGGTCGCCGACGTAGGGCCGCGGGCGCGGCGGAGGCACGAACCGCGCGAGAGCGAAGTCCAGCGCGTCCAGGTCGGTCGCGGCGAGCGCCACGCTGTCGCACCGCCGATGGTGGGCCACGTAGGGGGCCTGCTGCCCGGGCGCATAGGTGAGCCGCCACAGCTCCCGGTGGCGCGTGTGGACCTCGCAGAAGCGGACGTAGTCGGGAGGTACAGGAGCCTCGTAGACGTAGGGGCGTGTGCGGTCGCAACGCGTCGGTGGAGGGACCTCTGGCGTCGTGGCGCCCGGGATAAGGTCGGACATGTCATCAGCTCCAATGCAGCTGGTGGCCAAGCCCCGGGACGGTGCCCGCCGTCGCCGGGGTCTTTCACGTGCACCCACAATGGAGCCCGGCAGGTGAGAAAGCTATAGCGAACCGGATACCGGGCAATCTTGGGGAAGCGTGGGGCAGGCTGAATAGATCTGTGCTCACATGTGGCACATGAGCCAAGAACTTCACGACGCGGCGCGCCGGTTCGGTCGCGAACTGGCGCGCTTGCGCGAGATTTCGGGAATCACCCAAGGGACACTGGCGAACCAACTGGGGATCAGTTCGTCCCACATATCGAATCTTGAGCGCGGCTATCGGACTCCCAAGGGCCCGGTAATACCCAAGCTCGACAAGGCGTTGAACGCCGAAGGGAGGCTCACGCGACTCTGGGAGGACCTGACACACAACGGTCGGCCTGTGTGGTTGGACGAGCTGGCCGAACTCGAACGCAGGGCCGTATCGATTCTCGAGTGCCAAACGGCCATCCTGCCGTCGCTGCTCCAGACAGAGGACTACGCGCGGTCTGTGATGACGACCTTGACTCCTTGGGCTGACCAAGAGCAGATTGAAGCAGGTGTTCAGCGGAGGAAGAAGCGCACAGACTGGTTCTTCACCTATCGAGAACCGATCTATTGGGCCGTGATCGACGAGACTGTGATCACTCGCGAAGTGGGCGGCCCCGGGCTAATGAAATCCCAGATGGCCCATGTATCCGATCTGGTCGAGAGTGGCCGAATATCCGTGCAGCTTGTGCGCGGACAGCATCCTGGCCTACGCGGCCCCTTCAAGATCATCTCGCCGAGCACGGCTCCGGATGTGGTTTACGTCGAGTCTGCCCGTTCCGGCCAGGTCATCGACTCCCCCGACGATGTCCGGCGGTTTCGCCTAGTTTATGGTGCTATTCAAGCGGCTGCTCTGTCGCCGCAAGAGTCGGCACAGTTGATCCTGAAGACGGTTGATGGTCTGGGAGACAGGTGACATGGAGTTTTGGCGTAAGTCCAGCTACAGCGGTGGTGTCGATCAGGACTGCGTGGAGGTCGCAGAGTCCCCCGAACAGGTGAGCATCCGCGACACCCGGCACCGCGGCCTCGGACACCTCTCGATCCCGGCCTCCGAGTGGTCCGCCTTCCTCGCCGACCTGAAGAGCGACCGCCTCTAGCCCTCGCCCGCGCCCGCCCGTCCGCCCTCGACACGTCCGCCCCGCACGACTCTGGCGCCCCGCCGGTCTCCGGCGGGGCGCCAGTCGAGTTCCGAGGTCGATGGACCGACTCCGCTGGCCGCCCTCAGCTCACTCCCGCTCCCATCGACGCCGCGGGGACGATCTCCGGGGCGCCGTGCTGGACGGCGTCCGCCTCGTTGTCGTTGTCCTGCTCCTGAGCGGCGCGCTCCACCTCGATGCGCTTGCGGTAGTAGGCCACCTCGCGCTCGACGTGCTCCTCGCTCCAGCCCAGCTGCTCGCCCATCAGACGCGCGGCCTCCTCCGACACTGCGATGCCGCGATCCCAGGTCTCTATCGAGATCCGGGTCCGGCGCGCCAGGACGTCGTTGAGGTGGCGGGCGCCCTCGTACGCCGCCGCGTAGGCGATCTCGGCACGCAGGTAGTCGTCCGCGCCGGTCAGCGGCTCCTTGAGGTCGGGGCGCTCGGCCATCATCCCCAGGATCTCGTCGATCATGGTGCCGTAGCGGCGCAGCAGGTGGGTGATCCGCGAACGGTGCAGCCCCGACTCGTTGGCGAGCTTGCGGCGCTGGTTCCACATGGCCGCGTACCCCTCGGCGCCCGCCAGCGGCAGCCGGTCGGTCACCGACTGCGGAATGCGCCCGTCGAGACCGTGCGCCACGGCGTCGACCGCGTCCTTGGCCATCACCCGGTAGGTCGTGTACTTGCCGCCGGCGATCAGCACCAGCCCCGGCACCGGGTGCGCAACAGTGTGCTCGCGCGACAGCTTGGAGCTCTCGTCGGACTCCCCCGCAAGCAGCGGGCGCAGGCCCGCGTAGACACCCTCGACGTCGTCCCTGGTCAGCGGCACCCGCAGGACCGAGTTGACGTGGTCGAGCACGTAGTCGATGTCGGTCCTGCTGGCCGCCGGGTGGGCCTTGTCGAGGTCCCAGTCGGTGTCCGTGGTGCCGATGATCCAGTGCCGCCCCCACGGGATGACGAAGAGCACGCTCGTCTCCGTGCGCAGGATGAGCCCGGAGGAGGCCTGGATTCGGTCGCGCGGCACGACCAGGTGGATCCCCTTCGACGCGCGCACGTGGATCTGGCCTCGCCCGCCGACCATCTCCTGGATGTCGTCGGTCCACACGCCCGCCGCGTTGACCACCTGCTTGGCGCGGATGTCGAACCGCTCGCCGGTCTCCAGGTCCTGGGCTTGGGCGCCGGTGACGTGCTCGCCCTCGCGCAGGAAACCCACCGCCTGCACCCGCGAGGCCACGTGCGCCCCGTAGGTGGCGGCGGTGCGCAGCACGGTGAGGACGTAGCGGGCGTCGTCGACCTGGGCGTCCCAGTACTGCACGGCCCCCACCAGGGAGTCGCGGCGCAGCGCCGGGAAGAGCCGCAGCGCGCTGCCGCGCGTCAGGTGGCGGTGGTGCGGCAGACCGCGGGCGCTGCCCATCGACATCGAGAGCGTGTCGTAGAGGGTGACCCCGGCCCCGACGTAGGGCCGCTCGTAATGCTTGGTGAGGGGGTAGAGGAACGGGACGGGCTGGACCAGGTGCGGCGCAATGCGGTGCAGCAGCAGCCCGCGCTCGACCAGCGCCTCGCGCACCAGCTCGAAGTCGAGCTGCTCCAGGTAGCGCAGGCCGCCGTGGATGAGTTTGCTGGAGCGGCTGGAGGTCCCCGATGCGAAGTCGCGGGCCTCGATCAGCCCGACCGAGAGGCCCCGCGAGACCGCGTCCAGGGCGACGCCGGCTCCGACGATGCCCCCGCCGACGACCAGGACGTCGAGTTCGCCTCCCGACATGGCCTCAAGCGCCTCGGTTCGCTGATCGGGCCCTATCCGCGCTGAAGTCATCTCACGCCTTCCTTGGACTGTGCCTTGCCGGGCCGCACACTCGAAACGTCCCATGGCCAGGCTAACCCGACAGGCCCGGACCAATCCGGTGGCGCGCCTCGCATCCCCTCGAACGGGCGAGCGCCGGAGGCTTCCGGCACGGTCGGGTTCCGGAGCGCCCCGGATCTGCGCAGAGCCCGCGCGGGCGCGCTCATCGGGGAAGCGCGTGCCCGCACTCGCCGGTGCACCCGCCGTGTTTGCGGCGCGTCGTCGCCCGGCACGCGTGGGAGGACTCACAAAACCTCACGGCCGATGCGCCCCGCACGATCGCCGCGGCCTCATCGCCCGCCCGCGGTGTCACACAGCTTCGGCGGCCTCGGTGGCGTAGCGGTCGGCGGCGGCCAGCACGTCCTCGCCGTAGCTGCGGGACTCGTTGTAGGTGAGGATCGCGTCCCACCAGCCGGAGTCGCTGGTCAGCACACGCCCTTCGGAGCACAGGTAGCGCGCGGCGGACAGCGCCGCGTCGTCGATGTCGTGCGGGTCGGCCCCGGCGGCGGAGTCGGCGTCGGCTCCCCACGTCCGCCAGGTGGTGGGGATGAACTGCATGGGCCCCACGGCGCGGTCCCACTCGGAGTCGCCGTCGAGGGAACCGCCGTCGGAGTCGGGGATGGCGGCGGTGTTGTCGGTCCCGTCGAGCGGGATGCCGATGACGTCCTCGGTGGTGCGGCCGTCGGCGCCGATCTCACCGCCGGCGGCGGTGCCGTGGCCGGACTCGATCTCGCCGACGGCCGCCAGGGTCGGCCACGAGATGCGGCACGCCGGCTGTTCCTCGGTGGCCGCCAACTGGGCGCGTGCGTAGCCCTCCAACGCCCGGCGCGGTATGCCGGTGGCCTCCGAGACGGTGTCGAGCCACTCCGGGCTGGGGTCGGCGACACGGTCCGGGTCCGGCGAACGCCTGCTGTCGGCGGCCTGGTCGGTACCCCCGGAGGCGCCGGAGCCCGCGGACTCCCCTTGTCCCGCGCCTCCCGGAACCGTGT
This sequence comes from Streptomonospora wellingtoniae, assembly GCF_031845375.1. Lineage (NCBI taxonomy): Bacteria > Bacillati > Actinomycetota > Actinomycetes > Streptosporangiales > Nocardiopsidaceae > Streptomonospora > Streptomonospora wellingtoniae. The sequence goes on along the minus strand of NZ_JAVREK010000024.1, from coordinate 67,237 downwards.
CGATGCTGCCCGCGGCGTCGTCCGGGCCCGGCGGGAGCTGCGGCGGCCGGGACGGCTCGAACATGCCGGCGACGCCCGCGACGCCCGCGGCGACGCCGAGGGTCGAGACCACCGCCGCCGCTGCGGCGACGCCCTGCTTCCACCGGGGCGGCGGGGGGTGTTCGACCGAGGCGGGGGACGCCTCGGAACCGGTGACGGGGGGACCGCTCACGGACACCTCATTCACGTCTTGGTCACGATCCGCCGGAAGGCAGGCGTTTGGCTGGGCGCACACGGCACTGACGTGATAGTGCACCTCATTCGCACGGCCCGAGTCAACAACCAACCCGCTGACCTGCCCGGTCGCGGCGGTATCCGCGATTAGGCGGGCCACCCGGTCCGCGCGGGCGTGCTCGGACCGGGCGCGGCGCTCAGCGGTGGGGGTTGACCACGACCTCGACCCGCTGGAACTCCTTGAGGTCGCTGTAGCCCGAGGTGGCCATGGTGCGGCGCAGCGCACCCGTGAGGTTCATCGCGCCGTCGCTGGTGGAGGCGGGGCCGTGCAGGATCGACTCCAGAGAGCCGATCGTGCCCACGTGCAGCCGCTCGCCCCGCGGAAGCTCGCCGTGGTGGGCCTCACTGCCCCAGTGGTAGCCGCCGCCCGGGGCCTCGGCCGCGCGCGCCAGCGGCGAGCCGATCATGACGGCGTCGGATCCGCAGGCCAGCGCCTTGGCGATGTCGCCGCTGAGGGACATGCCGCCGTCGGCGATCACGTGCACGTAGCGGCCGCCCGACTCGTCGAGGTAGTCGCGGCGGGCCGCGGCGACGTCGCCGATGGCGCTGGCCATCGGCACCGCCACGCCCAGCACGGACCGGGTGGTGTGCCCCGACCCGCCGCCGAAGCCCACGAGCACGCCCGCGGCACCGGTGCGCATCAGGTGCAGCGCGGCGGTGTAGGTGGCGCAGCCGCCCACGATCACCGGCACGTCGAGGTCGTAGATGAACTGCTTGAGGTTGAGCGGCTCGGCGCGGCCCGAGACGTGCTCGGCCGAGACCGTGGTGCCGCGGATGACGAACAGATCGATCCCGGCGTCGATGACCGCCTTGTGGTACTGCGCGGTGCGCTGGGGAGACAGGCGCGCGGCCGTGACCACGCCGGCCTGGCGGATCTCCTCGATGCGCCGTCCGATCAGCTCCTCCTTGATCGGCTCGGCGTAGATCTCCTGCAGCCGCCGCGTGGCGGCCTCGTCGTCGAGCTCGCGGATCTCCGCCAGCAGCGACTCCGGGGACTCGTAGCGCGTCCACAGCCCTTCGAGGTCGAGCACGCCCACCGCGCCCTGGCGGCCCATGGCGATCACCGTCTCGGGCGAGGCGATGCTGTCCATCGGGCTGCCCATCAGCGGCGTCTCGAAGCGGTAGGCGTCGATCTGCCAGGTGATCGACACTTCCTCGGGGTCGCGGGTGCGGCGCGCCGGCACGATCCCGATCTCGTCGAGTTCGTAGGAACGGCGCGCGTTCTTGCCGAGCCCGATCTCCAGCTGAGCCAACGCTTCGGTCCCCTCTCGCGTGCTTCACCGGCGAAGACGGCCGGCGGGTACTGCCGCGCCGAGTTTACCGCCGCGCGGCGCGGCGCCCGCGCCGCGGCCCGGCGGCCCGTCCGCGGCCGGGTTTCCGCGCTTTTCGCGACCGCCGCGCCCGCCGGGGAGGGGCGCGGACGCATGCCTTGCGTCAGCGGCGCCCCTGGTAGTTGGGGGCCTCCACGGTCATCTGCACGTCGTGGGGGTGGCTCTCCTGCAGTCCGGCCGACGTGATCTGCATGAGCTGCCCGTACTCACGCAGGTCGCCTACGGTGCGCGCACCCGCGTACCACATCGACTGCCGCAGGCCGCCGATGAGCTGGTGGGCCACCGCCTCCAGCGGGCCGCGGTAGGGCACCTGCCCCTCGACGCCCTCGGGGATGAGCTTCTCCTCGGTGGCGACGTCGGCCTGGGAGTAGCGGTCCTTGGAGTAGGAGCGCCCCCGCATCGCGCCCAGCGAGCCCATACCGCGGTAGGTCTTGAACTGCTTTCCGTTGATGAAGACGAGCTCGCCGGGGCTCTCCTCGACCCCGGCCAGCAGGCTGCCCAGCATCACCGTGCTCGCGCCGGCGACGATCGCCTTGGCTATGTCGCCGGAGAACTGCAGCCCGCCGTCGGCGATGATCGGCACCTGGGCGGGACCGGCGGCCTTGGCGGCCTCCATCACGGCGGTGACCTGCGGCGCGCCGACCCCCGCGACCACGCGCGTGGTGCAGATGGAGCCGGGGCCCACGCCCACCTTGACCGCGTCGGCGCCCGCGTCGACCAGCGCCTGGGCTCCGGCTCGCGTGGCGATGTTGCCGGCGACGACGTCGGCGGAGGAGTTCGCCTTGAGTTTGGCGATCATCTCGGCGACGCCGGAGGAGTGCCCGTGTGCGGTGTCGACGACGACGAAGTCGGCGCCCGCCTCGACCAGCGCACGCGCGCGCACCTCGGACTCGGCGCCGACGCCGACCGCGGCACCCACCACCAGGCGCCCGTCGGCGTCCTTGGTGGCGTCGGGGAACTGCTCGCTCTTGATGAAGTCCTTGACGGTGATCAGTCCGCGCAGCCGGCCCTGGGGGTCGACCAGCGGCAGCTTTTCGACCTTGTTCTCGCGCAGCAGCCGGAAGGCGTCGTCGCGGCTCACCCCCACCGGCGCGGTGACCAGCGGCATCGGTGTCATGACCTCGCGCACCGAGCGCTGGCGGTTCAACTCGAAGCGCATGTCGCGGTTGGTGACGATGCCCAGCAGACGGCCGTCGTCGTCGGTGACCGGGGCGCCGGAGATGCGGTAGTGGGCGCTGAGCGCCTCGACGTCGGCCAGGGTGTCGTCGGGCTTGCAGGTGACCGGGTCGGTGACCATGCCGGCCTCGGACCGCTTGACCAGGTCGACCTGGCCCGCCTGGGCCTCGACCGAGAGGTTGCGGTGCAGCACCCCGGCGCCGCCCTGGCGGGCCATGGCCACGGCGGTGCGGGCCTCGGTGACCGTGTCCATCGCCGCGGACAGCAGCGGGATGCGCAGTCCGATGTTGCGCGAGAGCCTACTGGCGGTATCGGCCTCGCCGGGCTGCATGTCCGAGTAGGACGGGACCAGCAGGACGTCGTCGTAGGTCAGCCCCGGCGGCAGAACTTTGCCGCCGTCCCCCGTGAACAGCTGCGTCATATCTCTTCCCAACCACTCGCGCGTGTCGTTTCATCCTAGAACCGCCGGGAGGGGGCGCGGAGCGGAACGGTCGCGGCCACGGGGTCCGGTGGCGATCCTCACAGCACCGCACGAACGGGGCGGGCGGCGCGGGGCCGGCGGGGGGCCGGCGCGGCTCAGATCAGCCGGTTGGCGATGGCGACCTTGCGCAGCCGGGCGAGGGCGCGGTGCTGGGCCACCCGCACGGCTCCGGGGGACATGCCCAGCGCGTGCCCTGTCTCGTCGGCGGAGAGCTCGGCGATGACGCGCATCAGCAGCAGGCGGCGCTGCTGCTCGGGCAGCTCGTCGAGGAGCGCGCGTGCACGTTCGGCCTCGGCGGTGCGCACGGCCGACTCCTCGGGTCCGGGGCCGTCGTCAGGACAGTCGGGCACGGTGTCGGTGGGCACGTCGGCCCGAGTGGAGCGGCGCAGCGCATCGGCGACCTTGTTCGAGGCGATCTTGAAGACGAACGCCGCGAAGGGGCGCCCTTTGTCCTCATAGCGCGGCAGCGCCGCGAGCAGAGCGATGCAGACTTCCTGGGCGACGTCGTCGGAGTGGTGGACGTAGCCCGAGACACGCGAGAGCTTGGCGCGGCAGTAGCGCAGCACCATGGGCCGGATTTCGCGGATAAGGGAGTCCACCGCGCCGTCGTCGCCTTGGACGGCCAGCGAGGTCAGGTAGTTCAGTTCCGTCTCGTTCGCTCTGCGCAGGGCCTCGGCTCGGCTCGCGAGCGCGCCCCCCGCTGCGCGTAGATCCGCCACGTAACGCATCATGCCCCGCTGTGCCGGTTTACACGTCACCGAGTTCGGCTACAGAATGATCACATTTGGTGGAAATACCCGATAAGTGACGCGAGTCCCGTGCCGAAATCCGCGCCTCGATGGTAAAGGACGACCCCGCGCCCGCAGGTGTGCGGACGCGGGGTCGGGCCGCGGGGAGCCCGCCCGCAGGGGCGGTCCCCCGCGGTCGGTGACGTCGTCAAAGCGTCGTCGGGGTGTCGGTGTCGGCCGGCCTCAGTGGCCGTGGCCGTGCCCGTGGCCGCCCTCGGACTCCTCCTCCTCGGGCTTCTCGACGACGAGCGCCTCGGTCGTCAGCAGCATGCCGGCGATGGAGGCGGCGTTCTGCACCGCGGAGCGGGTGACCTTGACCGGGTCGATGATGCCGGCCGCCATGAGGTCGCCGTAGGCGCCGGTGGAGGCGTTGTAGCCCTGGCCGACCGGCAGCTCGGAGATGCGGTAGGTCACGACGTAGCCCTCGGCGCCGCCGTTCTCGGCGATCCAGCGGGCCGGCTCCACAAGGGAGTCGCGCACGATCTTCACGCCGGTGGCCTCGTCGCCGGTCAGGCCGAGGTCGTCCAGCTGCGCGGCGGCGTGCACCAGGGAGGCGCCGCCACCGGCGACGATGCCCTCCTCGATCGCGGCGCGGGTGGCCGAGATCGCGTCCTCCAGGCGGTGCTTCTTCTCCTTGAGCTCGACCTCGGTGGCCGCGCCGACGCGAAGCACGGACACGCCGCCGGCCAGCTTGGCCAGGCGCTCCTGCAGCTTCTCGCGGTCCCAGTCGGAGTCGCTGTTCTCGATCTCCTTGCGGATCTGGCCGACCCGGTCGTCGACCTCGCTCTGCTCGCCCTTGCCGTCGACGATGGTGGTGTCGTCCTTGGTGACGGTCACGCGGCGGGCGCCGCCCAGCACGTCGACGTCGGCGTTCTCCAGGGTCAGGCCGACCTCTTCGGCGATGACCTGGCCGCCGGTCAGGGTCGCGATGTCCTGCAGCATCGCCTTGCGGCGCTCGCCGAAGCCGGGAGCCTTGACCGCAGCGACGTCGAGGGCGCCGCGGATCTTGTTGAGGACCAGCGCGCCCAGCGCGTCGCCTTCGATGTCCTCGGCGATGATCAGCAGCGGCTTCTTGCTCTGGACGACCTTCTCCAGCAGCGGGAGCAGGTCGTTGAGGCTGGAGATCTTGCCCTGGTTGATCAGGATGAGGGCATCCTCCAGGACCACCTCCTGGCGCTCCTGGTCGGTGACGAAGTAGGGCGAGACGTAGCCCTTGTCGAACTGCATGCCCTCGGTGAAGTCGAGGTCGAGGCCCATGGTGGGGGCCTCCTCGACGGTGATGACGCCGTCCTTGCCGACCTTGTCGAAGGCCTCGGCGATCATGTCGCCGATCTGGGCGTCCTGGGCCGAGTTGGTGGCGACGTAGGCGATGTCCTCGCGCTCGCCGACCTCGCGGGCGCGCTCGCCCAGCAGGTCGGAGACCTTCTGCGCGGCGGCGTCGATGCCCTTCTTGAGCGACATCGGCGAGGCGCCGGCTGCGACGCTGCGCAGGCCCTGGTGGACCAGCGCCTGGGCGAGGACGGTGGCGGTGGTGGTACCGTCGCCGGCCGCGTCGTTGGTCTTGGTCGCGACCTCCTTGACCAGCTGGGCCCCGAGGTTCTCGTAGGGGTCCTCCAGCTCGATCTCACGCGCGACGGTGACGCCGTCGTTCGTGATGGTGGGCGCGCCGAACTTCTTGTCGATGACGACGTTGCGGCCGCGCGGGCCGAGCGTCACCTTCACGGAGTCCGCGAGGCGGTCGACACCGCGTTCGAGGGCGCGCCGGGCGTCGTCCTCGAATTCCAGGATCTTGGGCATGGTGAGCTTCCTCTATCCGTACACCTGCGGCGGCTAAGGAAAAACCGCCCCGCCCGGCAGCGTGCCGGCCGGGGCGGGAAGGTTCGTCGACTGACGAGGGTTTACTTCTCGACGACCGCGAGCAGGTCGCGGGCGGAGAGGACGAGGTACTCCTCGTTGTCGTACTTGACCTCGGTGCCGCCGTACTTGCTGTACAGAACGACGTCGCCGACCTTGACGTCGAGCGGGATGCGGTTCTCGCCCTCGTCGTCCCAGCGGCCGGGGCCGACCGCGAGGACCTCGCCCTCCTGGGGCTTCTCCTTGGCGGTGTCCGGGATGACCAGGCCGGAGGCAGTGGTCTGCTCGGCTTCGAGGGTCTTGACGACGACGCGGTCCTCAAGCGGCTTGAGCACGGTCTTGGTGGCGGTCGACACGGTTGTGACCTCCCCCTTCGGGTTCGAGGATACGAAACGGCATGCTTGGCAAAGGGGCGACCACGGCGGCCTGCCGTCGCGGGTGCCAGACCAACCTCGTCGCGATTAGCACTCTACCTTTGAGAGTGCCAGTATGGAACATTAGCCGGGCCCATAGGGCGCGTCAAACAACTGGTCACAAGGGAACACCTCAGGGGAACGGTGAACAAACGTGGTGTCCAGCGGGCAAACCGCACCCGACGCGGCCAAGGCGTTCGCGAGCCTTTTCACACCGGCGGGGGGCCGCGTGCTCGCGGCTGCCTCCGCGGCGCCCGCGGACCCGCTGAGGGCGGCCACCGCCCTGCGCAGGGAGGCTGAGGAGGCGCTGTCCGTGGCGGAGGGGTCGGGCGGGCCCTGCGACGTCTCGCCGGCCGACCTCGCCGGCGCAGCGCTGACCCAGGCGCGGCTCCGCGATCGGGCGCGGCGCAAGTTCGGCGAGCGGGCCGGACGCATGTACTTCACCGAGCCCGGCCTGGAGCAGGCCACCCGGCGGGTGGCCGCCGAGTACCGCGCCCGCCGGCTGGCGGGGGCTCTGGGGACCGGAGCGCGGGTGGCCGACCTGGGCTGCGGCATCGGCGCCGACGCGGTCGCCATGGCCGAGGCGGGCCTGCAGGTGGAGGCGGTGGAGGCCGACCCGCTGACCGCCGCCGTCGCCGCCGCCAACGCCGAGGCGCTGGCACCGCCCGGACGGATGCGCGTGCGCGAGGGTGACGCCGCCGCGGTCGACCCCGCCGGCCGCGACGCCGTTTTCTGCGACCCTGCCCGCCGGACGGCCCGCGGCCGGGTGTTCGACCCCGACGCCTACTCCCCGCCCTGGGACCGCGTCCTGGACCTCGCCGCGCGCGCGCCGGCCTCCTGTGTGAAGGCCGCCCCCGGCATCCCGCACGAGCGCATCCCCGAGGGGGCCGCGGCCGAGTGGATCTCGGTGGACGGCGAGCTCAAGGAGACCGCGCTGTGGCAGGGCCTCGGCGAGGACTGGTCGCGGCGCGCCACGCTGCTGCGCGGCGACGGCTCGGCGCCCGCGGCCCTGACCGCGGACCCCGGCGCCGCACCCGCGCCCGTCGGCCCGCCGGGGCGCTACCTCTACGAGCCCGACAACGCCGTGGTGCGCGCCCACCTCGTCGCCGAGGCCGCCGCTCTGGTGGGCGGCGCGCTGCTGGACCCCGACATCGCCTACGTCACGTCCGACCGCCTGGTCGCCACACCCCTCTGCCGCGCGTTCGAGGTGCACCGGACGATGCCGTTCTCACTCAAACGCCTGCGGACCGAACTGCGGGAAAGGGGCGCGGGAACGGTAACGATTAAGAAACGCGGATCGGCCGTAGACGTCGACAAACTACTCCGCGACCTCAAGCCGAGCGGCCCCGGATCCGCCGTCGTGGTGCTGACCCGCATTGGAGACCGGCCCTTGTGCCTGGTGTGTTCCGAGGTCACAGCTTCACCGTAGACACCGTTCACCGAGCGGACATCGCGGAGCTCTCGCCACAAGGGTGACTGAAGCGCCGATCAGTACTAGCGTGACGCAACAGATCGGTGTGCATCGATCTCCCGTCATTCCCCTCATTATTGTCAGTTGACCACGGTGAACGAGGCACATGTCGTTAAACTGGTGCCCGCTGAATCCCTTCTCTTTGTCCTGGATTCGACCGGCGACGCACCGGGATGGTCGGCGGCGGCCGATCGGCCGACTCCCTCCCCATGACACCCGGGCGTCACCGCGCGTGGTCACCGCACCGCCGACCGTGACAGCGGCGACGCCCGCCCACCGGCGCCGCGCCGGCGACCAGGAGGACACCGCCCATCCACAGCCGACACGGGTGGGGGCGCCAGATCTTAAGGAGCACCTCGGTGGAACAGACCAACCACAACTTCCTCAACGGGGGAGGTCAGACCGGGATCTCCGACCGCATGCGGGACCTCCTCTCACGAGCCGCTCAGGACCAGATGTCCGAGCAGAAGTCGCAGGGCGCGGTCAACGAGGAGATGCGCCAGCGCCTGGAAGGCATGGAGTGGCTGCTGCGCGAGTTCCGCGAACGCGAGTTCGCGACGCTCGCGGAGTCGGTCGCCGGCGTCCAGGCGCGGGTCGACGAGCTCTCGTCGCGCCCGCCGGAGTGGGCCGAGACCCTCGCCGAGCACATCGCGCTGGTCGGAGAACGCGTCAAGCCACTGGCCGAGATGTCCGCGCTGCGTACGGATATCCGCACCATCACCGGCCACCTCGACACCACGCTGTCGCGCCTGCAGGAGCTCGCTGAGAACGGCGAGCAGGCCTCCGGGCGGATCGACGCGCTCACCGAGCGGGTGGAGAAGCTGGCCGCAGGAACCGAGGAGCGGTTCGGCCGGATCGACGAGGCCGTCGAGGGCCTGGCCGCCGGCTCCGCGGAGCTGCGCGAGTCCCTCTCCGTGCTCTCGGAGCGCCTGCAGGCCCAGCACGACACTGCCATGGACACCGCCGCCGAGCGGCACGAGAGCGTCACCGCCGCGATCGACAGCGGTCGCGAGACCCTGGCCGCCGCCGTCGAGCAGGGTCGCGCGTCCATCGAGCAGGCCGTGTCCGAGGGTCGCGAGAGCCTGGTGACCTCCATCGGCGAGAGCCACGACACCCTTGAGGCCGCCCTGCGCGAGCAGCACACGCGGCTCGGCGACAAACTCGACTCCGCTACCGAGTCCCTGCGCGGCGCCACCGAGCAGAGCCGCGACGCCGTCAGCGGCGCTGTCTCCGAGGGCGTCGAGCGCCTCGACAGCTCCGCCGAGGCGCGCCACACCACGCTGCGCGAGGGCATCGAGCGCCTGGACGGCCAGGCCGCCGAGCTCCACACCGAGGTCACCTCGCAGCTCAGCGAGGGCGTCGCCCGGCTGAGCAACCAGGCCGAGGAGAACCACGCCGAGTCCACGGCGGCCGTGGCCGACGCCAACAGCGCCGTCGTCAAGCTCGCCGAGTCCACCGAGGAGCGCCTGGGCGAGATCCGCGCCCACGTCCGCGACCGGCTCGCCGAGCTGCACGAGCAACTGGAGCTGCACCGGGCGGAGCTGCGCGAGCGCGAGGACCGGAACCGCGGCGAGCTGGCGGGCAAGCTGGACGAGACCGCCCAGAACCTGCGCGCCAAGGCCGAGGAGGACTTGGCCGCCACCACCGCCGAACTGGCGCAGCTGCGCGGTTCGGTCCAGGAGCGCACCGGCGAGCTGCGCGAGTCCGTCGAAGCCCGCGTCGCCGAGCTGCGCGAAGCCCTGGAGGCGCGTGTCGAAGCGCTGCGGCAGCAGGGCGACGAGCGCCACAGCACGCTCACCGGCGCGGTCGAGGAGCAGCGCGCGGCCGTCGACTCCGGATTGGAGCAGGCCCGAAACGAGCTGGCCGAGCGGGTGGACCGCCACCTGGAGGCGATCAACAGCCAGTTCGAGCGCGGGCTGGGCCGCCTCACCGACCGGTTCGACACCTTCGAGGGGCACTTCGACGGCAGCTTCGAGGGCGTCGAGGGCAAGATCGACGGGGTCGGCGGTCGGCTCGACGGGATCGAAGGGCGGGTCAACGGCGTCGAGGGCCAGTTCGAGGGCGTCAACGGCAAGATCGACGGTGTGGACGGCCGCCTGGAGGCAGTCGACGACCGCATGGAGGCGCTCAACCAGCGCCTCGCCCAGCTCCCGGCCACCCTGGAGTTCAGCGAGGTGCACCGCCGCCTGACCGAGCTGTTGGAGCGCCCGGCGGTCGACCCCACCGAGAAGCTGGACGGCCTCGAAGGCCGGCTCAAGGAAGGCTTCGACCCGCTGCTGCGCGAGGTCCAGGCCCGCCCCGACCGCCACGAGTTCGACGAGGCCATCACCGAGGCCGTCGAGACCTCGCACGATGACATCACCAAGCGCCTGGCCGCGCTGGAGGAGACCATGCTCGCCCTCGCCGAGGCTCTACTGCGCCCCGGCCGCGACGGCAAGAAGAAGCGCCGCCGCGACGAGGACGACGAGGACGAGTAACCGCCGCCGCAGCGAGGAAAGGGGCGGGGCGAGCGCCGGTCGGGCGCTCCCCCGCCCCTTCGCCGTCGTCGGGGGCGCTGCCGGCTACGCCGCCAAGGGTCGGTCCACCGGGAGGGACGTGTCGGTGGCCAGGTGCAAGGAGGACGGCGGGAGGTCGGCGGCCACGAGCTCCGCGCCGAGCGCGGCGATCATGGCGCCGTTGTCGGTGCACAGGCGGGGCCGGGGCACGCGCAGGGTGATGCCTGCGTCGGCGCAGCGCTCCTCGGCGAGCGAGCGCAGGCGGGAGTTGGCCGCCACTCCGCCGCTGATCACCAGGTGCTCCACACCGTGCTCCAGGCAGGCGTCGACGGCCTTGCGCGTGAGCACGTCGACCACCGACTCCTGGAACGCGGCCGCGATGTCGGCCACCGGGAGGTCGCGCCCCTCGCGGACCCCGTCCTCGACCCAGCGGGCGACCGCGGTCTTCAGCCCCGAGAAGGAGAAGTCGTGGGTGCCGTCGCCCCACTTGCCGCGCGGAAAGCGGATCGCCCGGGCGCTTCCCTCGCGCGCGGCCCTGTCGATCGGCGGGCCGCCCGGGTAGGGCAGGCCGAGCAGCCGGGCGACCTTGTCGTAGGCCTCCCCCGCCGCGTCGTCGACGGTGTCGCCGAGCTGCTGCACGTCGGTGGCCAGGTGGCGCACCAGCAGCAGCGAGGTGTGCCCGCCCGATACCAGCAGCGCGATGGCGGGCTTGGGCAGCGGCCCGTGCTCCAGTTGGTCCACGGCGACGTGGCCGACGAGGTGGTTGACGCCGTAGAGGGGCTTGCCCAGGGCCATGGCGTAGGCCTTGGCCGCCGAGACCCCCACCAGCAGCGCGCCGGCCAGTCCCGGGCCGGCGGTGACCGAGACCGCGTCCACGTCGGCGAGGGAGACCCCCGCCCTGTCGAGGGCACGGTGCACGGTCGGGGTCATGGCCTCCAGGTGCGCACGGCTGGCGACCTCGGGCACGACGCCTCCGAAGCGGGCGTGCTGGTCGACGCTGGACGCGACCTCGTCGCTGAGCAGCTCGCAGCCGCGCACCAGGCCGACCCCGGTCTCGTCGCAGGACGTCTCGATCCCCATGACCAGGGGCAGGTCCCCCGCACTCATCACGCCTTCTCCTCTTCGCCGGACCCGTCGTCCCCATCGGCGGCATCGCCGAACTCCAGGGCCTCGCCCTGCTCGCCGCCGTGCGTGCCCGCGATCGCCGCGGCGGGCTCCTGGCAGCGCATCACGAGGGCGTCCACGCCCTCCCGGTAGTAGCGGCGCCGCACCCCGATCTCGGTGAAGCCGAACCTGCGGTAGAGCTCCTGGGCGCGAGGGTTGTCCGAGCGGACTTCCAGGAACACCTCGTCGACCCCGCGGCTGTAGGCGTGGCCGAGCAGCTCGGTCAGGAGCGCGCGGCCGATCCCGCGGCCCCACCACCGGCGGTCGACCGCGATGGTCTGCACGTCGCCCTGCGGCGGCACCGCGCGCAGGCCCGCGTACGCCACGACCGGGCCCTCGCCCTCGCCGCCGTCGCCCCGGTGATCGCTGCGGCAGGCGACGAAGTAGTGGCGGCTGGGCTCGGCCAGCTCCGAGCGGACCATGCCCTCGGTCCAGGCGTCGTCGGGGAACACGGCGCGCTCCAGGTCCATCACGGCCGGAACGTCGAACTCGGTCATCGGCCGGATGCGGTATCCGGCGTTCACGCCTGCCACTGGCGCACCTTCTTCGGCGCGCCCGGCTCGGCGGCGTCCGGGCGCCGCAGGTAGAGCGGGCGCGGTTCGGCGAGCTCCTCGCCCGCGGCCAGCCGGCGCAGCGCGACCTCGCCGAGGGCCGCAGCGGTCGGGTAGTCCGGTGCGGACTCAGCCGCCTGGGGGCCGAACACGTCGGCGTAGAGCCGGGCACCGTGGCCGATCACCGGCAGCCCGCCGGTGTCCACGGCGGCCGGGACGTCCACGGCGATCTCGCCGGTGCGGGTCCGCGCGTCGGCGTAGCGCGCCCAGAACACCTCCTTGCGGCGGGCATCGGTGGCGGCGACGAAGGGCTTCTCGCGCCCGGACGCGAACGCGACCGCGTCCAGCGTGGCGACGCCGTGGCAGCCGATGCCCAGAGCCTCGGCCAGGGCGTGCGCGGTGGCCAGGCCCACGCGCAGGCCGGTGTAGGGGCCGGGACCGATTCCCACGGCGATGTGTGTGAGGTCGCCGAAGGCGGCGCCCGCCTGCGCCAGCACGTCGTCGATCTGAGGGCTGAGCAGCTCGCCGTGGTGGCGGGCGTCCACGGTGGAGGCGGCGGCGCGCACGCGCACCCCGTCGTCACCCGCTTCGCAGACGGCGCTGGTGATGGCCGGAGTCGCAGTGTCGAAAGCCAGGAGGAGCACGGTGATCCAGCCTATTCCGCATCCAGGGCGACATGGGCCCAGCGCGAGCCGACCCCGGTCAGCGTCACACCGCGGGTGTCGTCTGGGCGGCGGGAGATGGTGATCTCCAGTCGGTCGTCGGTCAGGCGCTCGGCGATGCCCTCGCCCCATTCGACGGCGGTCACGGATTCGTCGAGCCCGGTGTCGAGGTCGAGGTCGTCGAGCTCGTCGACGCCGCCGAGGCGGTAGGCGTCGGCGTGCACGAGTGCGGGCCCGCCGGTCAGCGACGGGTGCACGCGCGCGATGACGAAGGTCGGCGAGGTGATGGGACCGCGTGCGCCCAGCCCTTCGCCGATCCCCTGCGTCAGAGTGGTCTTTCCGGCACCCAGGGGACCGCTGAGGATCAGCAGGTCGCCGGCGTGCAGCTGTGCGGCGAGGCGGCGGCCGAGCGCGCGCATGGCGGCGTCGGTCTCAGCCGTCACGAACGCCGTGTTCGGTGCGGCCGCGGATTCGGCGCGGGTGGTTTCGGTCATGGGCTCGCAGCGTCGTCTCGGTGGGATGCGGTGGTGGCGTCCACATACCCAGGGTAGGCGGCCCGGGCGAGCGGGTCGGACGCCGTCGGCCGCAGGTCTCAGCGACTGTAGGACGGATTTCACCGTTGATCTTGTAGCTATCGCAAATGGAAATCGCTTGCATTCACGATAGCTACAAGATCGGCGGAGTTCTGTCAGCGCGCATCATAGACGCGCGGAACGCGCGGGGAGATCCGGGTGACGATCTCGTAGGGGATGGTCCCCAGCACGTCGGCCCAGTCCTGCGCGGTGGGCTCGCCGTCGCCGCCCGGTCCGAAGAGTACGGCCTCGGCGTCGGTTCCGAGGGTGTCGTCGCCGATGTCGACCATGAACTGGTCCATGCACACGGTTCCCGAGACCGTGCGGCGCCGGCCGCCCACCTGTACCGGCCCGACGTTGGTGGCGGCCCGGGGCACGCCGTCGCCGTAGCCGAGCGGTACCAGCGCCAGACTGGCCGCGCGCTCGGTGGTGTAGCGGTGCCCATAGGAGACCCCGCTGCCGGCGGGCACCCGCTTGACCAGGGCAACCGCGGCGCGCAGGGTCATGGCGGGGCGCAGGCCGGTGCCGGCGAGGCCCGGGATGGGGCTCAGCCCGTAGCTCGCGATGCCGGGGCGGACCAGGTCGAAGTGCGTCTCGGGCAGGGTGAGGGTGGCCGCGGAGTTGGCCAGGTGGCGCACCTCGGGCTCCAGTCCGGCCTTGCCGGCGATCTCCAGCGCCTCGTGGAAGGCGGAGGTCTGCGCTGCGATGGAGGGATGGCCCGGCTCGTCGGCGCAGGCGAAGTGGGAGAACACGCCGCTGACGCGGATGAGCCCGTCGGCTTCGGCGCGTGCGGCCGCGGCGACGGTCTCGGGCCACTGGTCGGCGGTGAGGCCGCCGCGGTTGAGTCCCGTGTCGGCCTTGAGGTGCACGCGCGCCCTGCGGCCGGTCTCGGCGGCGGCGGTACGGATGCCGGCGACCAGGCCGGGCGTGCTGACGCCCAGGTCGATGTCGGCGGCGACGGCGGCGGAAAGCGGCGCGTGCGGCGGCAGGATCCAGGCCACGACGGGGCAGGAGATTCCCGCGCCGCGCAGTTCCAGGGCCTCCTCGATGAAGGCGGTGCCCAGCCACTCGGCGCCGCCGGCCAGCATGGCGCGGGCGGCGGGCAGCATGCCGTGGCCGTAGCCGTCGGCCTTGACCACGCCCATGACCCCGGCGCCGGGCGCGCGCCGCGCGAGGGCGGCGGTGTTCTCACTGATGGCGCCCAGGTCGACGCGGGCTTCAGCGAACGAGGATGGCATGGCCCAAGTCTGGCACGCCCGCGTCGGCGCCGCCGCGCTCCCGTCCCGCGCGCCCCGCGGCGCGCAGCGGGACCGCGGTCCGCCGCACCGCGGATGCGGCCGCCTACTCCGCGCTCCCGACCGCGCCGTCGTCCGGCGTGGGCTCCTCGGCCAAGCGCTTGAGGCGCGGCAGCGTCTGCTCGATGCCGCGGGCGTTGCGGGCCGGGTAGCCGATGAGGATGTAGGCGGCGGACATCCGGGTGTAGTCGAAGGTCTCGGTGACCCGGGTGGTGCCGTCGTCCAGGGGCTCCAGGCGCCAGCGCCAGATGTGCGTGCCGGCGTGGCGCCACGCGATCAGCCGGTTCTCCTCGTATTCCACGACGCGGTTGGCGGTGCGGTACCGCAGGCCCATGCGCATCTCCATGCCGAAGCGCGAACCGGGGCCCAGCGGCCCCGCGTCGCACCGGGCCCGCTGGACGGTGCCCGAGCCGTCGAACTCGTGGTGGCGTCGGGGGTCGCTGATGATGCGGAAGATCCGCTCCGCCGAGGCGTCGATCACCACACTGCGCGATACCTGGTGTTTGGCCATGGCCGAATCCTCTCAGCTTCGGGCGGAGCCCAGAATCCGGGCTGTGCTGCGGCTCCCGCCTCCTGCGGCGCGCGCTCGAACACCGTTGATCCGCGCGGCCGCCCGGTTGCCCCGCGGTCTCTCAGCCGCGGGCGGCGTGGCGCTCCATCGCGGCCAGGCAGCGGTCCGCGCGGGACACGTGCAGCACCCAGAGGGTGCCCTTGCGCAGCGAGAGCTGCTGGGGCGCGGGGGCGCCGAGCCGGGCGAGGGCGGCGCGCAGCAGGGCCGCGACCACCTCGCCGTGCGTGCACACCACGGTGGGCAGCCCGTCGTCGATCAGGGCCGCGAAGGCCGCGTCCGCGGCCGCGGCGTCGGCGAACGTCTCGTCGCCCGCGGTCTGCAGGGTGAAGGCGCGCTCGGTGCGGATCCCGGTGCCGTGGGCCGCCGCGTAGGGCATCACGGTCTCGGCGCAGCGCACCGCATGCGAGGTGACGACTCGCGGGGTGCCCAGCGCGGACAGGACGCGGACGAGCTCGTCGGCGTCGGCGCGGCCGGAGGGGTCCAGCGGGCGCAGCAGGTCGTCGCCGTTCCAGCCGCCCTTGCTGCCCGCCGATCCGTGCCTGAGTACGACCAGCGGGAACGTCTCGGCGGGGCCGCTGGCGAAGTTGTCCAGCACCTGGATGTCGTGGCCGTAGGTGACGCGGCGCCGGGCCGCCTCCAGGGGCAGCCACTCCAGCGCGTCGATCTCGTCGTTGGGCTGGAAGCCGGAGGTCGGGGCGCCGGCGCCGGTGTCCGGCGCGGGTGTCGCGGCCCACCATTCGACCTGCTTGGGCCAGCCGTCCTTGAGGTAGCGCTGCGGCGGCAGGCGCCGCCCCAGTACCGGGCGCACCCCCGTCTCCTCCAAGCCCTCGCGCACGGCGGCGCTGAAGAGGTGCTCGCTGCTCTTGAGCTTTCCCTTGGGCAGGCTCCAGTCGGCGCGGTCGGGCCGGTGCACGAGCGCGACCTCGCGCTCCTCGGGCGTTTCGCCGCGCCACAGCACGGTTCCGGCGGCGCGGATGGGCTCCAGGTAGCCGCCGGGGGCCGTGTCGCGCGGGGGGAAGGCGCTGGTCGTGGTGATCGGGTCGTCCGGGTGGTCAGCCATCTGCTACGGACCGCAGGCGGCGGTCGCTGCGCAGCGCACTCTGCGGTTCCAGGAGCCGCTCGCCCGCGCCGTCGCGGGTGGCCCGGTCCCAGGTGCCGTCGGACGCCATCCGCCACGAGGCGGTGCCGTCGGCCATGGCCAGGTCCATCAGCTCCACCAGGCGGGCGCGCTGGGCGGGATCCTCGATCCTGATCAGCGCCTCGACCCGCCGGTCCAGGTTGCGCGGCATGAGGTCGGCGCTGCCGATCCACACCTGCGGTTGCCCTCCGTTCTCGAAGACGAAGATCCTGGAGTGTTCCAGGAATCGTCCGAGGATACTGCGCACCCGGATCGTCTCGGATACCCCCTCCAGGCCGGGCCGCAGGACGCAGCTGCCGCGCACCCACAGGTCGACGGGCACGCCCGCCCGCGAGGCCTCGTAGAGGGCGTCGACGATCTCCTCGTCGACCAGGGAGTTGACCTTGATCCGGATGCGGGCGGGTGCGCCGTGCGCGTGGCCGGCCATCTCACGGCGGATGCTGCGCAGCAGTCCCTCGCGCAGTCCGGTGGGCGCCACCATCAGCCGGCGGTACTCGGACTTGCGGGAGAAGCCGGTGAGGTGGTTGAAGAGGTCGCTGAGGTCCTCGCCGACCTGGGGTTCGGCGCTGAGGAGCCCGAAGTCCTCGTAGACGCGGGCGGTGCCGGGGTTGTAGTTGCCGGTGCCGACGTGGCAGTACCGGCGCAATACGCCGTCGTCGTCGCGGCGCACGACCAGGGCGAGCTTGCAGTGGGTCTTCAGGCCGACGACGCCGTAGACGACGTGGCAGCCCGCCTCTTCGAGCTTGCGCGCCCAGCGGATGTTGTTCTGTTCGTCGAACCGCGCCTTGATCTCGACGAGGACCACGACCTCCTTGCCGGCGCGGGCGGCCTCGATGAGGGACTCCACGATCGGGGAGTCTCCGCTGGTGCGGTAGAGGGTCTGCTTCACCGCGACCACTTCGGGGTCGGCGGCGGCCAAGGCGAGGAACCGCTCGGTCGTGGTGGTGAAGGACTCGTAGGGGTGGTGGATCAGAAGCTCGCCGCTGCGGACGGCGTCGAAGAAGCCGTCCTGGGCCAGGGCGGGGGGCTCGGCCGGCGCCACCGGGGGGAACCGCAGCTCCGGGCGCGGGAGGTCGGCGATCTGATCCAGCCCGGCGAGGTCGAGCGGTCCCGGCACCCGGTAGACCTCGCGCTCCTCGGCACCCAGCTCGCGGCGCAGGATGTCCAGGACGTCCTCGGAGATGGTCCGCTCGACCTCCAGACGCACGAGCGGGCCGAAGCGGCGCCGCCGCAGCTCGTTCTCCAGGGCCTGCACGAGGTCGTCGGCCTCGTCCTCGTCGACCTCCAGGTCGGCGTTGCGGGTCACGCGGAAGGCGTGGTGCTCCATCACCTCCATACCTTCGAACAGCACGGGCAGATGGCCCGCGACGACGTCCTCGGTGGGCACGAACCGGTCGCCGCCGAGGTCGATGAAGCGCGGCAGCGCCGAGGGCATCTTGACGCGGGCGAACATCGTCCGCCCGGTCCGGGGGTCGCGGACGGTGACCGCGAGGTTGAGCGAACGGCCGGAGATGTAGGGGAAGGGGTGCGCGGGGTCGACGGCGAAGGGGGTGAGCAGGGGGTACACAGAGCTGTGGAAGAGGGTCTGCATTCGCGTCCGCTCGTCGGCGCCGAGCTCGTCCCAGCGCACGATGCGGATGCCGGTGTCGGCCAGCGCGGGCGCCACCGAATCGTGCAGGCACCGCGCCTGGCGCTGCATCAGCTCGCGGGAAGCGTCGGAGACGCGCTGAAGCACTTCGCCGGGGTGGTGGCGGGTGGCGGAGGTGACGGCCACGCCGGTTGCCAGGCGCCGCTTGAGCCCGGCGACGCGGACCATGAAGAACTCGTCCAGGTTGCCGGAGAAGATCGCCAGGAAGCGGGTGCGCTCCAGCAGTGGGATCTGCGCGTCCTCGGCCAGTTCCAGGACCCGCTGGTTGAACCGCAGCCAGCCCTCCTCGCGGTCGAGGAAGCGATCAGCGGGAAGATCGCCGCTTTGTCCCGTAGCAACCGGTTCAGCACTCACGCCGGCAGGTTCCCCCATTCCGCTGAATGCGGGTCGGCCACCCGGTGTCCGCGCGGTGACGCGGACCGGCAGGCCGCTGCCCGCGCCCGTACCGATCTCGGGATTGTTCCCGCTCAGGACGTCGCGAACGCCGATATGAGGACGTAAGTGGAAATCTCCGTCACATGGGGCGACGCGGGACGCAACGGCGCCCGCGCGTCAGCTTCCCCCTCCGGCGGCCGCCCCGCCGGCGGCGACCGCGGCGACGACGGCGCCCTCGATCGACTGGATCACGTCGCGCACCGCGCGCCCGATGTCGTCGCCCGCCATGGCCGCCTTGATGCGGCGGCGCCGGTCGCCGCCCGGGATGTCGGGGAACAGCTTGGCGTCCAGCCTGACAGCGCCGACCAGCGCGACCAGTGCCGCCGAGCGGGGGTCCGGCCTGCTGCGGCCCGTCAGCACCGAGCGGAGCCGTTCGACGGCCTCCTCGCGGCTTCCCGGCCGGGCCGGGCGGTAGTCGTCGGTCGGGAAGATCCCCAGGGCGCGGCCCTGCTCGTGCGCCAGGGCGCCCACGGACACGGCGCGGCCCAGGAGCCGCTTGCGCAGCGCGCCCTTGTTCATTCGCTGCACCCACCACTTGGCCTTCCGCGCCTTGGGCTGGGAGGCGATCTGCTCGACGGCGCCGTCGACATCGGGGTCGCCGGTGCGGTGGCGGCCGGACGCGCGCAGGTGCCCGCCGTCGTCGAGCGAGGCCGTCCCGGCCAGCACGGTCTCGGCGATCAGGGCGCCGGCCAGACCGCACTGCAGCCGGTTGGCGTCGACCATGGGGCGCCCCGTGTCGGGCCGGTAGGCGAGCAGCAGCAGGTCGTCGGTGAGGATGCGGGGGTGGGCCGGCGGGTTCATCGTCCTCCTGCCGTAACGGGGTCTCCCGGCCATTGTCCCAGCGCGCAACCGCCTGTCCGGGGCCGGATCCGGCCACCCGGTACTACGCCGCGCGCGGTCGCTACATGAGCTGCAGCGCCGGCAGGACCCGGAGCAGCACGATGGCGCTGCGCAACAGGATGTTCAGCCAGATATTGCGGTACGACGCCCAGATGTAGCTCATCAGCAGCCCGACGACCGTGTAGAACACCGCGGCGTGCCCGACGTTGAAGTCGACCAGCTCGGACTCGGACGAGAAGTCGCCGTACTCCGACAGGAACACGCTGACGGTCGTAAACAGCGCGACCGACAGCAGGATTCCGGGCCAGCGGCCGACCACGCATTCCAGGCGCGTCTGCACCAGAGCGCGGAAGAAGATCTCCTCGGGTACCGACACTGCGGCCACGATCGCCAGCACGGCCGCGGCCGCGACCACCGGACCGGGCACCGGGGACTCGACGAACCGCGATGTCGCGAATACGGACAGGGCCACCACCACGGCGCCGGGGACGAGCCCCATCCACCGCCAGCCCTCGGTCACCCGCATCGCCACCGAAGGCATCACCGTGCTGTAACCGGTGATCGTGAACCCGCCGAGGTCCACCACGATCAGCGGGAGCACGAACAGGAACAGGATGCGCACGGGAGGCATCATCACCTCCCAGCTCACGCCCGGTAAGAAGATCTCGGCGAAATAGGAGACCCCGAGGGTGGCCACGAGGAAGACGGCGAGCAACAGGAAGAGCCAGGTCAGCTCGTAGGGCATCGAATGCCCTTCCAGGGACGCCCGCACCCGCTTGTCGAGCCTCCTGCGCTGGGTCCCGTCGGCGAGCAGCGCGGCGACCGCGATGCCGGTCACCATCGGGGCCAGTAGCGCACCGTGCGTGGCCGCCCCGACTGCGCCGCCGTGCAGCGGCGTGGGCCAGACGGCGACGGACACGGCAGCCAGGGCCGCCACCCCCGCCGCGGCGAGCCACCTCAGCAACCGTCCGAATGCCTTCGCCACCGGCCTCCCCCCAGTTCAGGCCTTCAGTCTCTCCTCTATGGAGGGAAAGGTGACGCAATGGCAACGGTATGTCGTTACTCTCCGTTTTTTTACTTTCCGCTGAGGAAAGTCGCGGTACGGCAGCCGCGGAAGCGCTGACGCGGCGGCGCGCGAGGAGGAGTCGAACGCCGGCGGGAGGGCGGGGGAAAGGCAGCGCAGAGCAGCCGCGAGGCGCAGGGGGCGCCGCGGAACCGCCGCGGCACGGCTCCCTGCAGGGAGGGGGTGCAGGGAGCCGCGCCGGGTCGGGCAGGGTCAGCCGTGTTCGAGCACGGCCTTGAGGAACTGCTTGGTGCGGTCCTCCTGGGGGTCGCCGAAGATCTGGTCGGGCGGGCCCTCTTCTGCGACCTGGCCCTGGTCGAACATCAGCACCCGGTGCGAGACGTCGCGCGCGAAACTCATCTCGTGGGTCACGCACAGCATGGTGATGTCGGTGGTCTGCGCGATGTTGCGCAGCACGTCCAGCACGCCGGCGACGAGCTCGGGGTCAAGCGCCGAGGTGACCTCGTCCAGCAGCAGGATCTGCGGCCGCATGGCCAGAGCGCGGGCGATCGCCACGCGCTGCTGCTGGCCGCCGGAGAGCTGCGTGGGGTGGGCGTCGATCTTGTCGCTCAGCCCCACCAGGTCCAGCAGCTCCTCGGCCCGGTGGTTGGCCTCGGCCTTGTCGACGCCGAGGCTGTGCACGGGGCCTTCGGTGATGTTCTTGCGCACGCTCATGTTCGGGAACAGGTTGAACTGCTGGAAGACCATCCCGATGCTCTGGCGTGCGCGGCGCAGGTAGCCCTCGTTGGCCTTCACCAGCCTGCCGCCGCGCTCCATGTGCGACAGCGGCCGGCCGTTGACCCAGATGACGCCGCCGTTGATGTGCTCCAGCGTCATGAGCAGGCGCAGGATCGTCGTCTTGCCCGACCCGCTGGGGCCGATGAGCGTGACCCGCTCCCCCGGCTCGACGCGGAAGTCCAGCTCGTTGAGCACGACATTGCTGCCGTACTGCTTGACCACCTTGTCGAACCGGATGATCTCCTTGCCGGGTGCCTCGGGTGCCTCGGGTGCCTCCTGCGCGGACTGCACGCCGGCGGTCTCCGTACTCTCAGACTGCTGCATATCGGCGCTCCAGACGTCGGATGATGACCGCGGAGGGGATGCTCACGGCCAGGAAGAACAGTCCCGCCAGTGTGTAGGCCTCCATGCTGCGGAAGGACTCGGTGCCGATCGCCTTGGCCACGAACATCATCTCGGGCACGGTGATGGCGAACAGGTAGGGCGTGTCCTTGAACATGGAGATGAGGTAGTTGCCCAGGGCCGGGATGACCTTGCGGATGGCCTGCGGCAGCACTACGGCGCCCCACACCCGGATCGGCGGCAGGCTCAGCGCCCGGCAGGCTTCCCATTGGCCCTTGGCCACGCCCTCGATCCCCGAACGGTAGACCTCGGCGGTGTAGGCCGCGTAGTGCACGCCCATCACCGTGATGCCGATGGTCAGCGGGGTGATACTCGGCGGTGCCAGCGCGAACACGAACAGCAGCTGCACCAGCAGCGGCGTGGTCCGGATGAACTCGAAGACCGCGAAGACCACCGGGCCGACGTAGTCGACCCTGCGCAGGACGGCCACGAGCAGGCCCAGGATCAGCGCCACGACGTAGCCGATGACCGTCGCCTGGATGGTCACGACCAGCCCTTGCAGCAGCTGCGGGATGATGCCGATCGCGAACTCGGTGTCCCAGTTCACTTGGCCGCCCCCACTTTCGTTCCGGGTGTCGGCGGGCGGATCAGGGAAAGCAGACCGCCGCCGGCCGGCGCCCGGCCCAACCGCCGGTTGGCCTGGCGCTCCAGCATCCGCATTCCGAAGATCAGCACCTGGGCGATGATGAAGTACATGACGAGGGCGCTGACGAAGGCCGGAATGGTCTCACCGGTGGTCTGCCGCAGCTCGTCGGCGACGTGGGTGAGGTCGACGACGTTGATCAGCGACACGATCGCCGAGGCCTTCATCAGCTCGATGACCAGGTTGCCGAAGGTGGGCAGCATCTGGGCCCACGCCTGCGGCAGCAGCACCAGCCACATCCGCCGAGGCCACGACATGTTCAGCGCGATCGTCGCCTCGGTCTGGGCTCTGGGCACCGCGTTGATCGCCGCCCGGACGACTTCGGCCCCGTAGGCGCCCACGTTCAGCCCCAGCGCCAGGATTCCGGCGAACATCGGGGACAGTTCGTAGGCCGTGATCTGCGGGATCGCGTAGGCGAACCAGAAGAGCAGCACCAGCGCCGCCACACCGCGAAACGCCTCGGTGTAGGCGGTGGCGACGGCGCGCGCCGCCGCATTGCGCGTCGTGCCCAGGATGCCGACCACCATCGCCAGGACGAACGCCAGCAGCGAGCCCAGGACGGTGATCAGCAGAGTCGTGAGGGCCCCGTCAAGGAAAAGCGGGAACCTGTTGAAGAAGAGTTCCACGGGGCGGCCCTACTCCGCGCACAGCTCTTCGGTGGTGAGGTCGCCGGGGTGGGCGGCCTCGTCGAACCCGAACTCCTTGCCGATCTCGGTCAGCCGGCCGCTCTCCTTGAAGTCGGCCAGGACCTTGTTGA
Source organism: Streptomonospora wellingtoniae (assembly GCF_031845375.1). Taxonomy (NCBI): domain Bacteria; kingdom Bacillati; phylum Actinomycetota; class Actinomycetes; order Streptosporangiales; family Nocardiopsidaceae; genus Streptomonospora; species Streptomonospora wellingtoniae. The sequence goes on along the minus strand of NZ_JAVREK010000024.1, from coordinate 44,476 downwards.
ACTCCGCGAGGAACTCCTTGTTCTCCTTGCGGAAGGCGAACCCGCCCGCGGGCTTGACCTCCTCGCCGTCGACCACCGGGGTGAATCCCTCGGTGACCTCGTAGCCGTCCTGCATGCCGCGCTGCTCCATCTGGTAGTTCAGCGAGAACGTGCTCAGCCCCACGGCGTCCACGCGGCCGTTCTCCAGCAGGTCGAGCATCTGCACGGCGTTGTCGCCCAGGGTCATCTGGTTCTTCTTGACCCCCGCTCCCTCGGCGTAGTTCTGCTCCACCGAGGCGTTGAGCACCGCGACCGTGACGTCGGGCTTCTCGGCGATCGACTGGTAGGTCTCAAGCTTCTTGGGGTTGCCCTTGGGCACCATGAACGCTTCGAGGACCTTGTAGTCGGGCTCCGCGAAGGCGACCTCCGCGCAGCGCTCCGGCGTGATGTACATGCCGGCGGCGACGACGTCGTAGCGGCCCGCCTTCAAGCCGGGGATCAGCCCGTCCCAGCTGACCGTCTCCGCTTCGATCTTGTCGATGCCCATCTCCTTGGCGATGGCCCGCAGCAGCTCCGGCGCCTCGCCGGTGACCTGGCCGTTGTCGTCCTTGTAGCCGAAGGGGGGCTCGTTGTTGATCGCCGCCTTGATGGTGCCCTTCTCGCGCAAGCTCTCCAGCAGGGTCTGACCCTCGGCGGGCTCGGTGCGTGAGCACGCGGCAAGCCCCGGCCCCGCCGCCAGCGCTGCGGCGGTGACGCCGCCGGCGCGGAGCAGGTCGCGGCGGCCGAGGGGCCCCAGGGGACTGCTGTTGCTCATAGCTTCTCTCCTCGTCGCGAAACTAAGGGGTAGGCGAACAGCGCGGCGCTCCCTCCCGTGCGGGGAGAGAGCGCCGTGCGGTGGTACGGACATGCGTGGCCCAGAGACGGATCCCGACCGGGTCAGGGGGGCGGCTCCGTCTCAGTACCCCCGGTCACGCGGGGCGCCCGGCACCAACCGGCGCCTGCGTCTTCCGTGCCCATGATCGAGCAGGGCTAACAGCGTCGGAATAGCACGTTATGCACTGGTTATCGCTGCGCGTGGCCGGGTCCGGCCCCGTAACGATCGGGCCACGGAGGCCGCGCCCCGCCCGCTTCGGCCGGCCCCGCTATTCCACCGGGGTGAAGTCGCGGGAGCCCAGGTAACGCGGCCGCGGCTCGGAGGCGGCGAACGGCGCCTCGCACGCGTTCTCGACGCTGTTGTAGACGACGAACACGTTTGAGCGCGGGAACGGCGTGATGTTGCCGCTGGAGCCGTGCATGCAGTTGGCGTCGAGGATGTGGGCCCCGCCCGCCGGTCCGGTCAGCACGTCGATGCCGTGCTGTTCGGCCAGGATCGACAGGCTGTTCTGGTCGGGCGTGCCGATCTCCTGCTGCTTGGGCGGCTCCCGGTAGTGATCCCCGGGGGTCTCGCCGACGCAGGAGACGAAGGTCCGGTGCGACCCCGGCATGACCATCGGCGAGCCGTTGTGCCCGTGGGCGTCGTCGAGCGCGACGGAGAAGCCCACTGCCCGCATCCGGGGCATGCCGTCCTCGGCGTGCCAGGTCTCGAAGTCGGAGTTCCAGAAGGCGCCGGTGCCCGAGAACCCGGGCTCGTGGTTCAGACGGCTCTGGTGGATGTAGACGTCGGAGCCCAGGATCTGGCGCGCGCGGTCGACGAGCCGCGGGTCGCGCGCCAGTTCGGCGAAGACCGGACTGATCCTGTGCACCTCGAAGACGGACCGAACCTCGTCGGAGGCCTGGTCGACGACGACGCGCTCATCCTTCTTCAGCTCGTCGTCGGAGCCGATCCGTGCCAGCTCGGCGCGATAGGCCTCCAGCTCGTCCCGGGTGATCAGGGACTCGATCTGCAGGTAGCCCTTCGCGTCATAGGAGGCCAGCGTCTCGGTGTCGATCGGGCCGCTCGCCGCGTCGCCGTAGACGGCGGGGTCCTTGCGGTAGAGCAGCGCCGGAGTCTGCTCCTTGCGGGTCGGGTAGTCGTCCATGGTCGGCTGCTCGATTTTCGACGTCAACGCACTCATGGCCATACCCCGGAGGGATTCGCTCCTTTCCTGGCTGCGCGGCGTTCGGTGGCCGCGTCACCTTCGCTGTCGTGCTCGTCTGGCTCCTTTGCGACGTGCCGCGGGCGCTCGCGGTCCGAGCGCCCGCCGTCCGGGCCGCCGCTCGCGCGGCCGGGCCGACGAAGCCGGGGCCGGTGCGGCGCGCGTACCGGCCCCGGAGGCCGGGTGCGGGGGACGCGCGCCGGCCGGGTCTGCGGCTACGGGGAGGGGGTCTCCTCGGTCAGCAGGGGGTACACACCGTTCTCGTCGTGGACCTCGCGGCCGGTGACCGGCGGGTTGAACACGCACAGCACCCGGAAGTCGGTCTTGGGGCGAACCGTGTGGTGCTCGTGGCCGTTGAGGAGGTACAGCGTGCCCGGTGTGATGAGGTGCGTCTCACCGGTCTCGTCGTTGGTGACCTCGGCCTCGCCCTCGATGCAGTGGACCAGCTCGATGTGGTTGGCGTACCACATGCTGGTCTCGGTGCCCGCGTAGAGGACGGTCTCGTGGAACGAAAACCCGACCTTGTCCTTGGCCAGGACGATCCGGCGGCTGCGCCAGGTCTCGGTCTTGATGTCGGCGTCGGTTCCGTCGACGTCGCTCATGCTGCGCACGATCACGGTGCATGCTCCTCTTGCTTGCTCGTGTTGGCCGAAGTGCGGGGTCCCGGACGGGCCGTCCGGGACCCCGCTGTGCCTTCACAACCAATTGTGGGGCCGCCGCGCCCCTGATACCACCGCTGGTCAGGCGAGCTGGGGGGCCTTCATCGCGGCGCGGGCCGCCTCGGCGATGATCTCCAGGCCCTGCTCCAGCTCCTCTTCGGTGGTGGTCAGCGCCGGCAGCAGCTTGGCGACCTCGTCCTCGGGACCGGAGGTCTCCAGCAGCAGGCCGCGCTCGAAGGCCTCGCTGCTGAGGACATTGGCCGCGCCCGGGCGCTCCAGCACCAGGCCGCGGGCCATCCCGCGGCCGCGCGTGTGGGCCTCGTCGGGGCCCAGCTCCTCGGCGAGGGCGCGCAGGCGGCGGTCGATGAGCCGGCCCTTGGCCTCGGTGGCCTTCTGCAGGGAGTCGTCGCTCCAGTAGGTGCGCATGGCGGCGGTTCCGGTGACGAACCCGGGGTTGGGCCCGCGGAAGGTGCCGTTGTGCTCACCGGGCTCCCACACGTCCAGCTCGCGCTTGAACAGCGTGAGCGCCATCGGCAGGCCGTAGCCGCTGATGGACTTGGACAGCGTGACGATGTCGGGCTTCACGCCGGCGTGCTCGAAGCTGAAGAACGGGCCGGTGCGGCCGCAGCCCATCTGGATGTCGTCGACGATGAACAGCATGTCGTACTCGTGGCAGACCTCCTGGAGGCCGCGCAGCCACTCGGCGCTGGCGACGTTGATGCCGCCCTCGCCCTGCACCGTCTCGACGATCACCGCGGCGGGCGCGTCGAGTCCGCTGCCGCTGTCCTCCAGCATGCTGCGGAACCAAAGGAAGTCCGGCGTCTGGCCGTCCATGTACTTGTCGAAGGGCATGGTGGCCGAGTGGCTCAGCGGGACGCCGGCGCCGCCGCGCTTCATCGAGTTGCCGGTGACCGCGAGCGCACCCAGGGTCATGCCGTGGAAGCCGTTGGTGAAGCTGATGACGGTCTCGCGGCCGGTGTACTTGCGGGCCAGCTTGAGCGCCGCTTCGACGGCGTTGTTTCCGGCGGGGCCGGGGAACTGCACCTTGTAGTCGAGCCCGCGCGGTTCGAGGATCGTCTCGCCGAAGGTCTCCAGGAAGTCGCGTTTGGCGGTCGAGTACGCGTCGAGGCTGTGCACGATCGCGTCGCTCATCAGATAGTCGATGAGTTTGGATTTCAGCTCCGGGTTGTTGTGCCCGTAGTTGAGGGAACCGGCACCCGCGAAGAAGTCGAGGTAGGGTCGCCCCGACTCGTCGTAGACGTAGCTGCCCCGCGCCTCGTTGAAGACGACCGGCCAGCTACGGCAGTAGCTGCGGACTTCGGATTCGAGGCGTTCGAAGATCTCCATCGTGAGTTCCTTGAGTCCTTTCCCCAGTTCATGGGGTCACTGTGGTGACGCGTGGGGGTCGGGGTCGGTCAGGATCGGGTGTCAGGTCGGATGTCAGATTCCGGCGGACGGCTTGCGGTCGGTGTCGGTGCCCGGTAGGCCCAGCGGGCCGATTCGGACCAGGTCCTCCGGTTCGTGTCCGTCGCCGTCATCGGGGAAGTGCTCCCGGCCGAACAACGGGCTCCACTCCGCTGAGCATCCCCGGGACCGGGCAAAGGATTCGAACAGCGCGCGCGAGGCGGCGTTGTCCGGCGTCACCGTGGCCTCCAGGTTCGACAGCCCGCGTGCGGCGATCCGGTCGCCGATCTCGTCGAGCATGCGGCGTGCCAGCCGCCGACCGCGGAAGCCTGGGTCCACGCCCACCTGCCACAGGAAGTACGTGTCGGGATGGTCGGGCCGGATGAACCCGGTGACGAAGCCGCGCGCCCGCCCTTCACCGTCGCGGGCGACGACGCTCGTCGAGGCGAAGTCCCGGCTCCACAGCGTGTACGCGTAGGGCGAGTTGACGTCGAGTCCGGAGTCCCGGGCCAGCCGCCACATGTCGGGGCCGTCGGCTGCGGACGGCTGTCGCAGGCGGACGCCGTCGGTCGCCGCCGGGCCTCCGACTACAGCGGGCTTATCCCCGGAGCCGGAATCGGCGCTGGTGTCGTCGTCGGTCTGTTGGTCACGCACGTCGATGGAACATAGCGAACGTTCCTGAGCAGCGTTTCCGGGCGTCGGACGGCGTATGTTTCAGCCCTGATTCACGGGGTATGACTCGCCTATTTTGCCCCGGTCGTCACTTTGCGTCGCCATGAGCGGGGACCGGGCGCCTGCCCGATCGGCGCCGCATCCGCCATGCTCACCAGGAAGTTCGAACAACCGCCCGAGATCAGCTGAGGGCAGGGTCGGCGGGAGCCGGTAGAGGCGATTGTGCCTGCTGGCAGGCAAACATAGGGAGACTGCGAGCGGATTTTAAGGGTGTTTTAAGTCACACGAATTCGGATGAATCCTCGCGACACAGCGCCCCGGACGACCCCCGCGGGCACTGCTCTCCTGCGGCGCCGCGGGGAGAACGCCGCGCTCCGCCGTGTTCGCGGGCTTCACCGCTGAACGCTTCGCACCGGCGCGGCTGTGCCGCAGCCGGACGCGGCTCCGCGCGAATCGGGGTACCCCCATCCTCGGAGCGGGCCGCCCTCCCGGTCTCGGGGGGCGGCGAATCCGGGATGCGTGCGGACTTGAAGCGAGCCGAAGAATTTTGGCAGACTTTTCGTAGTACGACTATCCGTAGTACTACGATGGGTCGCATCGCGATGGAGCGGCGGCGACCGCCCCTCCGCCTCGCGACCAGACACGTCCGCCGCGCGCCATCCGGCCACGGGCGCCCCGCGCGAAGGACCGGCCAGGGAACGGAGGCTCCTGGTGAACCGCCTTTACCACGACAGCGAAGACTGGGTCGAGCAGGGCGCTTGCCGCCAGTACGACCCGGAACTCTTCTTCCCCGTCAGCACGACGGGCCCCGGGCAGACCGACGCGGAGCTGGCCAAGGCCGTCTGCCGCACCTGCGCGGTGCGCTCGGAGTGCCTGAGCTGGGCCCTGCGGGCGGGCGAGCCGCACGGGGTCTGGGGCGGCACGACGCCCGAGGACCGCCGCTACATGCGCCGCCAACCCCTGCCCGTGGCCTCGTAGACAGCCCTGCTCCGGACACTCCCCTCATCGGTGGCGCCTACCGACCGACCTGCCCCGGATGGGAGGGCGGCGGACGGCGGCCGCCCGACGGCGGGGTGCCGTCGGCTAGGTTGTGGAGTCGCGCGGCCCCGCGAGAGCCGGCTGCGCGGTGTCGCGTGCGCCGCCGGGCGCCCGTGCGCCGGGCGGCGCACTGCACTCCGGGCGCGCTCCCGCCACACCGCACCCCCACCCTTGAAGGGACCCCGCCGATGAACCTGGCCACCCACGCAGCGCCCGCACCGGACGGCCGACGGCACCCCTCGGCAGCACGGCGCCCGGCGGTCGTCGCCGCCGCCCTGCTGGGATCTCTGGCGCTCGCTACCGCGACGGCACCCGGCGCCCTCGCGCACGACTCCCTCATCGACTCCTCGCCGAAGGACGGCGCCGAGCTGGACACCGCGCCCGGCGAGGTGGTGCTGACCTTCAGCAGCGACATGGGGCAGGGCTCCAACGCGATCGTGGTGACCGGCCCCGAGGGCGAGAACCACGAGGAGGGGGAGGTCGAGGTCGACGGCGCCGAGGCCGCGATCGGCGTGGGCGAGCTGCCCGCCGCCGGCGAGTACACCGTCGCCTACCGCACCGTGTCCTCCGACGGCCACACGCTGGAGGACGAGATCACCTTCTCCCTCACCGAGGAGGCGGTGCCGGAACCCGACCCCTCGCCCGAGGGGGAGGCCTCGGCCCAGGGCGGCGACGGGAGCACAGGCGGCGCCGAGGCCGAGGAGCCGCCCGCGGCCCAGTCGCCGACCGACCCCTCGAATTCCCTGCTGGGGCCGGTCGGCGCCGTGGTCGCCGGGATCGCCGTCCTCGCGCTGATCGCGATCCTGCTCATCCGAATGCGCAACCGCCCCGGCTCGGGTGGCGGGAACGGCTGAGGCCCGCGCCCCGCCCGGGGGCGGTCGGCGGCCGGCGTCGCGGCGCGCGTGCGCACGTGGCGCCGGCCACCGGATCAACGGTCCGCAGGCGGCCGTCCGCCGCCGTCGATCAGACGCGGCGGGCCAGCAGGATGCTGATGTTGTCGCGGCCGGAGGCCTCCATGGCGGCCTGCCACAGGCCGTGCACCGCGCCCTCGTCGCTGCCCGCCTCGGCGATGATGCGCTCCATCTCCTCCAGCGGTACCAGGTCGGAGAGGCCGTCGCTGCACATCAGCCAGGCGCTCGGGTCCGGCTCGTTGTCGCGGCCCACGTGCGGCACCATCGCGGTACTGCCGCTGCCGCCCAGCGACTGGGTGATGAAATTCGTTGTAACGGGCTTGCCGTCGTCGGAGGGCGGCAGCGGCGGGGAGTCGTCCTGGGAAAGCTGGCGCAGCCGGGTGCCCTCCAGCCGGTAGGTGCGGGAGTCGCCGACGTTGAACCAGAAGTTTCCGTCGGTGTTGAGGAGCAGGCCCGCCACCGTCGTGCCCATCCCGGAGAACTCCGTGTGCTGGGTGGCGTGGTCCTTGATCTCCTCGTCGATGTTCTTGAGCAGGACGTCGACGTCGTCCGGGCTCGCCAGGCGCGGGCTCATCTCCGCCATGCGGTGCACCGCGTGCTCGGAGGCGATCTCGCCGGCGGCGTGCCCGCCGAGCCCGTCGGCGACCGCCAGGATCACCGGCTCGCCCACCGGCAGCACGCACCGCACCGGCATGGTCATGTTGGCGCTGGCGATGGTGAGCGCACCCATGACGACGGCGTCCTCGTTGGCCGTGCGTACAGCGCCCCGGTGCGTGAGGGCCGTGACCGTGACTTCCCCACCAGCGACACCCATACGCCCAACCTCCTGTTTCAACGGCAGTACCTGCCGAACAGTCCCAAGCGGCGCCTGGCCGTACGGGAGGCCGCGGCGCGTAGATCATGCAACCGTATCGGGGGACCGCTGATCGTGGTCAAAATCCGCCTACATCATGGCGGAAATCGCCCTCATACGCAGTTCCCGATCCGTTCGCCGCCCCCAACGTACGGGCGCGCCCACCGCTTCGGCGAGTATGCGTCGGCCGGATGCGACGAACAACCGGGAAAACGTCCGGCTCCGCCGCTGCTTGGAAACCGCTACTGCGGATGCGGAACGTGGGCCACTCCTACCACTTCACCGGTGCGCCCGCCGTCGGCCGCCAGTTCGACCACGGCGGCGGCGACGGCCGCGTCGGTGTCGGCGGCACGCGGCACCAGGCAGTTCAGCCGCATCCGGCGCCCGCTGAGCGATCCGGCGAGCGACCGCAGCTCCGCGCGCACCTGCGGACCGCCGCCCGGCGCTCCGCGCTCTCCCACGACCACCGCCCCCGCGCCGTCGCCGAGGAACGGCCGCGCGCCGCGCACCGCTCCCAGTGCCGGCCCGATCCCCGAGCCGCGCTGCCGGTCGGCGGGCGCCGCGGCCGCCACGGCCGCGCCGAGCCCGCCCGTGCGGTGGGCCTCGCGAGCGGCGCCCACCGCGGCCCCATGGACGACCAGCAGGTCCACCGCACCGAACTCCAGCGCCGTGTAGGCGACCGCCGCCCGGCCGTCGCTCTCGCTCGCCGGGTCGCAGTGGATCGGCAGCGACCAGGCGCCCAGCGACGAAACGAGCCCCGCCGCCTGCAGCACCGGGTCGTCGCCCAGGCGCTGGCGCGGCACCGGCCGCGCGCCGGGCGCCTGTCCGGCCAGCCCGGTGGTGTCGGCGAGCGCGACAGCGGCGCCCTCCTTGGCCAGCGCCGCCGCCACGACGCGGCCGGAGCCGCCGCCGGCCAACCCGCCGAGCACCAGTGCCCGGCGCCCGCGCAACGCGTCGCGTTCCGTGTAGCCGGGCAGGGGGTCGCGGGGTGCTCGGGCGGTCGCTCTCCCGCGGTCGCCTCCCGTGATCCCGGGTGGCCGCGCAGTCATGGGTCCTCGCTACTTCTCGGCAACAGGCGACTCCTACGCGGCCAAACGTGCCCGAGGGAACACCCGCCAAACGCGCCCCCGATGTCCCCTCACGCCACGGCCGAACGACGTCGCAGGTGAGACTTTCCTTGTTGAGGCGGTAGCGGCTCTGGCATAATCAGGGCCGTTGGGTGTCTAAGACGCAGACACACCGACGTTCGCGCGCTCGCCGCGGCGCTTTCCAATCGCGCCTGCGTTCCCAGCGAGCGCTTTTCGTCTTCCGCGAACGCTCGAAGGTGTGATCTCCATGCGTCTGCCCGGTTGCCGCCGTCATCCGGCCCCTCCTACCCATTCCCGCCCGTCGCCCGCCGCCTCCGCCCCGCGTGGAGACGCCGCGCACCGCTGCGGCCGCCGTCCTTCGCTCGCCGGCTCGAGCCGCGGCGCCGCCGGTCCCCCCTCCGCCGCCCTGCGCGCGGACGCGCCGCTGCGGAGCCCCGGCGAGTCCGTCCCGCCGGCACCGCGGCTTCGCGCGCCCGCCGACGCCGCGACGTGCGCTGCAACGCCATCCTGCGGCCCTGTTCCTGCATTCGCACCGGGTCGTCGTCCCGCCGTGAGGAGTCACACGTGAAGATCGCCATGGTCGCCGAGCACGCCAACCCGCTTCCCGCGCACAAGGGCGAACCCGCCTGCGGCGACAGCGTTCAGATCGCCGCGCTCTCCCGCCAGCTGGCGAAGGCCGGGCACCGCGTGACCGTCTACGCGCGCCGGCACGCCCCCGACCTGCCCGAGCGCTCGCGCATGGGCCGCGGCGTCGCCGTCGAGCACCTCGCGGCCGGACCTCAGCGCCGCCTTGAGGAGGACTCCGCCGCCGAGCACACCGGCACCTTCGCCCGGGAGCTGGGCGAGCGGATCGCCGAGGACCGCCCCGACGTGCTGCACGCCTTCGGCTGGACCAGCGGACTCGCCGCGGTCTCGGCCGCTCGGGCCGCCGGCGGCGACGGCGGCGGCCCGCCTCTCGTGCAGACCTTCCACGCGCTCAACGCCGCGGAGCAGCGCGCCGGCCTGCCCGAGCGGGCCGACCGCGCCCGGATCGAGGCCGCGGTCGCCGGGCACGCCGACCACGTGCTGGTCGCCTCCGCCGATCAGCGCTTCGAACTCGCGCGCATGGGCCTGCCGCGCGACCGGGTCAGCGTCGTGCCCTCCGGCGTGGACACCGACCACTTCAGCTCCGAGGGCGGGACCTCGGCCGACACCTGGAGCCCGCGCAAGAACGCCCGCCTGCGCATGGTCTCGGTGACCGACCTGGCGGCCGGGGGCGCTGAGGTGCTGATCTCCACACTGCGCCGGCTTCCCGACGCCGAGTTGACGATCGTCGCCGGACCCGCGCAGGTCGAGCTTCCGCTGAACGACGACGCGCGTCGGCTGGAGCTGCTCGCCAAGGAAGCGGGGGTGGACGACAGACTCAGCCTCACCGGCCCCCTGGACCGCAAGGAGCTGCCCCGGCTGCTGCGCTCCGCCGACGTCTACGTCTCCGGCGCCGCCTACGAACCCTGCGGCGGCGCAGTGCTGGAGGCGATGGCCTGCGGGCTCCCGGTGGTGGCCCGCGGAGCCGGGATCGTCAACGAGGCCGTGCTGCACGGCACGACCGGCACGCTGCTGCGCCACGCCCGGCCCGACGCGCTGGCACGCGCGGTGCGCTCGCTGACCGCCGAGCCCACCATGGCGACCGCCTACGGCATCGCCGGCTGCGACCGAGCGGCCTCGCGGTTCACCTGGGATCGGGTCGCAGCCGAGACCGAGCGCGTCTACCAGCGGGCCTGCCCCGCGGCGGAGGGCGAGCTGCCCTACGCCGCGGGTGATGGTGCACACTAGTGGCGATCGGGCGCCGGCTCTGCGGCCGGTGCCCGATGCGGACCGGACGGGGCGGCGGCTGCGGCTGGGAGGGCTGCCGGGGTGAGACCATGACGTCGCACGCTGAGACGGCCGGAACCCATGCGGACCGGACCGGGGACTTTCAGCACCGCGGTGTGTTCTTCTCTTCCGCGGAGGACCTGCGCTGGCGCGTGCTGCCCAGGCTGCGCGCGGCGCTGGACAGCGGGGACCGCGCAGTGCTGGGTGTCGCGGAGTCCACCCGGGCCGCGCTGCTGGCGGGTCTGCCACCCGCCGACGCCGCCGCGCTGGAGTGCGTGGAGCGCGACGAGCTCTACGCCGCGCCCGGCCGCACACTGGCGACCCTGTACGGGCGCGCCCGCACCGAGCATCCCCGCCCGGTACTCGTCGTGGGCGAGCCTCCGCTTCCGGTGGACGACCCGATGCGGCTGCGGGAGTGGCACCGGCTGGACTCGGTGCTGGTTCGCGCGCTGGCCGGGACCCGGCTGCGGCTGCTGTGCCTGCATGAGAGCCGCGCCCTACCCGCCCGCGTGCGGCGCGACGTGCGGCGCACCCACCCCGTGCTGGTCGCCCAGGGCGACGAGCACGGCAGCCCCGACTACGTCGAGCCGGACGAGTTCAGCGCCCCCGACATCGCGCGCCTGCTGCCCGCGCCCGACGGCGAGCGGCGCAGCCTGGAGATCGCCCCCGACCTCGCCTCGCTCCGCACGGCGGTCAGCGAGCTCGCCGAGAAGGCCGAGGTGCCGCCCGCGCGGCTGGGGGACCTGGTCCTCGGGGTCAACGAACTCGCAGCCAACGCCGTGGAGCACGGAGGCGGCGGCGGGACCGTCACGCTGTGGCGCAGCCCCGGCTGGGCCGTGTGCGACGTCGCCGACCGCGGTCCCGGCCTGCGCGACCCGCTGTCCGGCTACGACCCGGCCGACCCGCGCAGCCCGCGGGGATACGGCCTGTGGATCACCCGGCAGGTCTGCGACTTCATGGAGGTCACCGCCGGCGCCGACGGCACGCTGGTCAGGCTCCACTTCCGCCTCTGACGCCGCGGGCGGTGCCGGGCCAGAGGGCTCGCGGCCGATTCCGGGGTGCCGCGGCCCCCGACCCGCCCCGGCCCGTCGATCTTGTAGCCATCGTCACTGGCAATCGTTTCCTTCACGATGGCTACAAGATCGACGGTGTTCGGTGCCCGACGGAGTCCGATCAGGCGAGGACGGTCTCCACCGCGTGGCCGGTGTCCTCTTCGATGCGCAGGACCTGATCGATCCCGGCAATCACGAACAGCCGCAGAACGCTGCGCTGCGGGGCCGCGACCGCCAGGCCGACGCCATGGTCGCGGGCCTGGCGGTAGGCGGAGACGAGGACGCCGATGCAGCGGGAGTCGCAGAAGCCCACGCGCGAGAGGTCGATCACGATCCCGCGCCACCGGGGCTCGGCCGTCAGCAGTTCGTCGAGCACGTCGGCGAGGCCGGGCGAGGTCACGGCGTCGAGCTCGCCCTCGGGGGCGATCACGACGACGTCGCCCTCCGCCCGGACCGGGATGTCCGTCACCACAGTCGCGTTCCTCGATTCCCGCTGGAGGCGCTGCGCGCCGCGGACCGTCTCTCCCCGCACCGCCCTCGACCGGCGGCGCCGGGCGCCGCCTTCGCGGCCGTTCCCCCTGCAACGACGGGAGGCGGGCCCGCGGTTCCCCGGGCCGCTTCCGGCGAGCCGGGGCGTTCGGCGTGCGCTCAACACTAGCCGCATGACAGCGGTCGACACAGACCGAGTCGCACAGCGTCATAACACTGATACCCGCCGGTCCCCGCACGTCCCCCCGTTCGCGGCCGGTCCGTGACACGCGGCCCCGGCCCGCCCGAGACCGGCGCGGAGCGGGTCTACCGCCCGGTGTTCTCGGCGTGCTCGGCCACCAGGCTGCGTGCGACGTCGGCGACCTTCATCCGATTGCGCTGGGCCACCCGGCGCAGCTCGGCGAACGCCTCGTCGGCGTCGCAGCCCCGAGCGTGCATGATGATGCCCTTCGCCTGGTCGATGACCGCGCGCACCGACATGGCGCGGCGCATGTGGGCGGCCTCCCGCGCAACGTCGGTGTAGCGGCCGGCGCTGTGCAGCGCGACGGCCGCGTGCTCGGCGAGCAGTGCCATCAGCGGAGTGACCGCGGCCTCGTCGAACGCGTCGGCCCGGCCGGCGTGCACGCCGAAGGTCACCACTTCGCCCTCCAGCTCGCAGGGGAAGGTCACCGAGGACCGGTCGCCGCACTGCACGGCCATGCTGGTGTAGGAGGGCCAGCGCTCCTCGCGCAGCACGTCGCCCACGGCCACCGGGCGCATCTCCCGCACGGCCTCGACCGTGGGCCCCTCGTCGGTGGTGTACTGGTGCTCGAAGGCCGTGGCCAGGTCGGAGTGGGAGGCGCCGTAGTCGACGACGACGTGCCTGCCGGCGACCCGCTCCGACTCGTCCGAGCGGTCGTCGCCCGGCGCGATGTCGTGCCAGATGACGACGATCGCCGCGGAGCAGCCGGGGACCTCGCGCGCGGCCGCCGCGCTCATCCGGTCCAGCGCGCGCTCCGGTGTGGCGGTCTCCGCCTGGCCCAGCGCACCGATCTCGCGCGCGAGGCGGTCGACCCACATGGACACCGTCCCCCTTTCCGGTCCGATGCCCCGCCGCGGCCGGGTGCGGCCGGGTGCAGCCGGGAAGGGCATTCGGGGCGGACCGTGACTCCACGGTAACCGTGATCTCACCGGGACCGTTCCATGCGCTAGCGTCATGCTGTGGGCCGGGCACGCCCGGCAGCCCGCCAGTCCCACGTCAGGAGTGCCAGCGTGCCGGAGAACCTCGCCGACCTGCAGCGCGAGATCGCCGAGCTGAGCGGTCGCGTGGCGGCGCTGCGCAGCACGCACGCGATGTATCCCGACGACTCCGCCGACACCGCCGAGGCCGCCTTGGCCGAGCTCGGCTTCGCCGAGCAGCTCCTCCAGGACTGCGGTCGGCGCCTGGCCGCGGCCGAGTCGGCGGCACCGCGACGTTCCAACGGCGACGACGAGCGGTCGGTGCTGCGCGCCGTGTTCAGCCAGCTGAGCGTGCCCGTGGTGCTGCTCGACCACGAGGGCTACATCCGGCGGATCAACGCCATCGGCGCCGACCGCCTGGGCAGCTCCCCCGGCTACCTCTCCGGCAAGCCGTTCGCCAACTTCGTGGACCTGCGCCGCCGGGCCGCGATGCGCTCTCGGCTTGCCGCGGTCCTGCGCAGCGGGGAGTCGGCGTCCTTCGAGTCGCGGCTGGCCCAGCGCGGGTGGGCCGAGGACGTGCACATGACGCTCACCCGGCTGGACGTACCCACCGAGGCGGCTCCGCTGGTGCTGGTGGCGCTGTCGCCGCCGCTGGAAAGCGGCGAGGACGAGGGCCCCGCGCCGTTGGAGCCCGAGGTGGAGGACCAGGTCGTCGTGCTGGCCGCCCGCCGGCTCGACGTGCTGACCCGGATGACGCGCCTGCTGTTGGCCAGCGCGGGTCCCGGCGGAGCGGGACGCCCGCTGGCGCTGGACGACGCGGCCGCGCTGCTCGCGGACTCCTACGCCGACTGGGTCGTGGTCGACGTGTGCGACCTGCCCGACAGCGCCGAGCAGGCGCGCCGCGCGGTCGTCGCCGGCCCGTCCGGCGAGGACGCGCAGCGGCGGATGGTGGAGTCGCTCGACCCGCTGCGCTCGGAGATCCCGCGCGAGGTGCTCAAGAACGGCGAGTCGGTGCTCAACCAGCTCATCGACGACGAGGCGGCGCTGGGCGAGGCCGCGGGCGGTGCGCCGGTGCTCAGCGCCCTGAGCGCGGGTTCGCTGATGTGCGTGCCGCTCAAGGGAAGCCGCGGCGTGCGCGGCGCCCTCACCCTCATCCGCCGTAGCAACCGCGGCAGCTTCCGCCTGGCCGACCTGGGCCTGATCGAAGAGATCGGCGAGCACATCGGGCTGGCGCTGCCGCCCCGCACCGCGGAGTGAGGGCCGCCCGCCCATCAGCGCCGATCTTGTAGCCATCGTGAAGGAAAACGATTGCCAGTGACGATGGCTACAAGATCACCGGGGTTCGGCTCACAACCGGACGATCATCTTGCCGACGTTGCCCCCGCGCATCATGTCGAGGAATGCGCCGGGCGCGTTCTCGATGCCGTCGACGACGGTCTCGTCGGCGCGGATCGAACCGTCGGCCAGCCACCGGCCGACGTCGTCCAGGAACGCGGGCATCCGGTCGGTGTGGTCCATGACGATGAAGCCCTGCATCCGGACGCGGCGGGAGACGGCCTGGAACATGTCGCGCGGGCCGGGCGCGGGCTCGGTCGCGTTGTACTGGGAGATCATCCCGCACAGCGCGATCCGCCCGTGGTTGCGCATGGAATGCAGGGCGGCCTCCAGGTGCTCTCCGCCGACATTGTCGAAGTAGACGTCGATCCCCTCGGGGGCCGACGCGGCCAGCAGGTCTGCGACCGGACCGTCGTGGTAGTCGAACGCGGCGTCGAACCCGAGGTCGTCGCGCACGTAGTCGACTTTGCTCCTGCTGCCGGCGCTGCCGACGACCCGGCCGGCTCCCCGGAGCCGGGCCATCTGGCCTGCGACGCTGCCGACCGCTCCGGCGGCTCCCGAGATGAAGACGGTGTCGCCGGGCCGCATCTCGGCGATGTCGAAGAGGCCCACCCACGCGGTCAGGCCAGTGGTCCCCGCGACGCCCAGGTACGCGGTCTCGGAGGGCACCCGGCCGGGGTCGACCGTCCGCGCCTCGGCCTCGCCCAGAGCGGCGTACTCGCGCCATCCCTTGTTGTGCAGCACGAGGTCGCCTTCGGCGAACATCTCCGACCTGGAGACCACGACCTCGCCGAGAGCGCCGCCCTCCATCGGTGCGTCCAGCCGGAACGGAGGGATGTAGGACTCGGCGTCGCGCATGCGGCCGCGCATGTAGGGGTCGACCGAGATGTAGCGGTTGCGCACCAGGATCCCGCCGGGCGCCGGTTCGGCGACCGGCTCCTCGACGACGCGGAAGTCCCGCGGCTCCGGCTCGCCCTGCGGGCGCGAGACGAGATGGACGGAGCGCGCCGTCTGCGGTGTGGTCACGTTGCCTCCTCGTTGTTCCCCTGCGTCCGCTTGCTGCGGATCGGGTAGGGAGAACGCCCGCGGTCCGCAGGTGCTTCCCGCTCCTGGCGTAGGTTGGCGGTCGGCGGAGCTCCGGCCCCGCCGACCGCTGTGCTGAAGACGTCACGAAAGGTCGCCGACCATGGACTATGCAGCATTGGGCCGCACCGGCGTCAAGGTCAGCCCGCTCACCCTGGGGGCCATGAACTTCGGTTCCTGGGCGAACACCGACCACGACGACGGCGTGCGGATCATCCATCGGGCGCTCGACGCCGGGATCAACGTAATCGACACCGCCGACGTCTACTCCGCCGGAGAGTCGGAGAAGGTGGTCGGCAAGGCGCTCGCGGGGCGCCGCGACGACGTCGTCCTCGCCACGAAGGCCCACGGCCCCATGGGCGAGGGCCCCAACATGCGGGGCAACTCGCGCCGGTGGCTCGTCCGCGAGGTGGAGAACAGCCTTCGCAGGCTCGACACCGACCACATCGACCTGTACCAGATCCACCGGCCCGACCCCGACTGCGACATCGACGAGACGCTGGGCGCGCTCACCGACCTGGTGCGCGCGGGCAAGATCCGCTACGCAGGATGCTCGACGTTCCCGGCGCACCGGATCGTGGAGTCGCATTGGGTGGCGGAGCGCCGCGGCCGGGAGCGGTTCGTCACCGAGCAGCCGCCCTACTCGATCCTCGCCCGCGGCATCGAGGCCGACGTGCTTCCCGTCGCACGCGAGTACGGCATGGGTGTGCTGCCCTGGAGCCCGCTCGCGGGCGGGTGGCTCTCCGGCAAGTACCGCAAGGGCGTCGAGGTCGACAGTCCGCGGATGAACCGGATGCCGGAACGCTACGACCCGGCGAAGCCGCAGAACGCGGCCAAGCTGGAGGCCGTCGAGCAGCTGGTGGGCCTGTCCGAGGACAGCGGACTGACGCTGATCGAGCTGGCCTTGGCCTTCGTGCTGGAGCACCCGGCCGTCAGCTCGGCGATCATCGGCCCGCGGACCATGGAGCAGCTGGAGTCGCAGCTGAGCGCCGCCGAGGTGCGGCTGCCGGCCGAGGTCCTGGACCGTATCGACGAGATCGTCCCGCCGGGGGCCAACCTCAACCGGGCCGACGCGGGCTGGTCCCCGCCGGAGCTCCAGGCGTCCGCACGCCGCAGCCACACCTCGACGATCTTGTAGCTATCGTGAAGGAAAACGATTTCCAGTGACGATAGCTACAAGCTGTGTGGGGCCTCCCTAGCGGTCGGCCGTACCGGAGGAACAAAACGAGGGTGAACCGGGCCGCTCCAGACCCACTCCAGGGAATGTCACGGAACGATAACGGGATTTCGTGGACGTCTCGCGATGGAGTTCGTTTGCCCAGGTCAGAGGCACCAGCTCCGCTGTTTTGGGAATAGATCAACGGTGATGTGCGGCCGCGGCCCTTTACACGGCGGATGCGACGGTTTAATTTTACTGTCTAGTAACTTACCGCTGAGTAGTCGCGCGGCTGCGGGAGGCGTGCCCGCCGCCGCGCACTCCGACACCCGCCCAGCAATCCCCCGCCCCTCCCGGCCCACGCGGCCGGACGTCGCGTCCGAGGTCAGCATGCACGCACCCCGCACACTGTTGGCGACCGCGCTCGCCTCGATACTCCTCGTGTCCAACCTGACACTGCCCGCGTCGGCCGACAGCACCGGTACCGGTGCCGAGGTCGCCTACCGCACCATCCCCGGCCACGGCGGGATCGACCTGAAGGCCATGGTCATCACCCCCACCGGCTACGAGGGCCCTCGGCCGCTGCTGGTCATGCCCGCGGCGTGGTCCACCAGCAACCTGCTCTACGTCGGAGCCGCCGAGCGCCTGGCCTACGAGTCGGGCTACCAGGTGGTCAGCTACACCTCCCGCGGCTTCTGGGACTCCGGCGGCGAGGTCGAGGTCGCCGGGCCCGAGGACGTCGCCGACGCGAGCATGGTCATCGACTGGGCCCTGCGCGAGACGGACGCCGACCCCGAGCGGATCGGCATGGCCGGCATCTCCTACGGCGCCGGGATCAGCCTGCTCACAGCCGCCGCCGACGACCGCGTCCGCGCCGTGGGCGCGATGAGCGGGTGGACCGACCTCGCCGAATCCCTCTACACCAACGAGACCATCAGCTATCAGGCCGTCGAACTGCTGCTCACCTCCGCGCACCTGACCGGGCGGCCCGGCGACGCGCTCCTGGAGATGGAGTCGGAGTACCGCAAGGGCAACGTCGGGCCCGTGCTGGAACTGTCCCCGGAGCGCTCGGCGATGGCCAAGCTCGACGCCCTCAACGCCAGCGGGCCCGCCATCATGATCGGCCACGCCTGGAACGACGGCATATTCCCGGCGAGCCAGCTCACCGACTTCTACAAGGCCTACACCGGCCCCAAGCGGCTGATGCTCTCCCCAGGCGACCATGCCACCTCCGAGGCCTTCGGCGCATTCGGCCTGCCCAACGAGACCTGGAGATCGCTGACGCGCTGGTTCGACCACCATCTGCGCGGCGCGGCCAACGGCGTCGGCAGCGAGGACCCGGTGCGCGTCAAACCCAACAGCGGCGGCGACTGGGCGTCCTACCCCGACTGGACGTCGGTGAGCGAGCACGAGACGGCGCTGCACCTGGGCGAGCCCAAGCGGTCCTGGACCGACTGGCAGCGCACCGGCGGCCTCATCGAGGACGAGCCGCGCACCGGCTGGGAGTACCAGGTGCGGGCCGGGATCGGAACCACCGCCGAGAGCGGGACGCTCCTACTCAGCGGCGCGCTCCAGCAGTTCGCCGACATCCCCACCGGCGTCGCGCTGCCGCTGGTGGACCGGCGCCGCGCGGGGGTGTGGACCGGCGAACCCCACCCCGGCGGCACGCGGATCAGCGGCGCACCCCGCGTCCGGCTGACCGTGACGCCCACCGACACCGAGCAGTCGCTCTACGCCTACCTCTACGACATCGACCGGCACGGCATCGGGTCGCTGGTGACCCACAAGCCCTATACGCTGCGCGACGTCGAACCGGGGCAGCCTGCGAGCGTGGACCTGCGCATGGAACCGGTGGTGTGGGACGTGCCCGCGGGGCACCGGCTGGCGCTGGTCGTCGACACGCGCGACGCCCGCTACACCGGCGAGTCCGCGCTCGGCGAGCGCGTCGCCTTCGGCTCGCCCGCAGGCGACCCCTCCACGCTGACGGTGCCGACCGCCTGAGGGCGGCGCACGGCCCGCGACGGCGAGAAGCGGGGGTGGCGCACCGGCGGACTCCCCTCGGCACCCCCGCTCGTGCGCCGGGCGGACGGGCGCCGCGGCGGCCGGTCTCAGGAGCGGCGCATGAAGAAGAACATCAAGCCGAAGAACGAGATGCCGACGATCACCAGCAGGCCGCCGGCGACGGCGCCGCCGACCAGCAGGCCCTGCGGCGGGCCGTCGTCCGCGGCGACGGGCTCCTCGGAGGAGTCGCCGCCCGCGCCCTCGTCGGCGGGGGTCTCGGTGGCGAGCGGCTCGCCGGTCACGTTGACCGTCGCGAGCGCGTCGGTGGTGCTGTCCGGCGAGCAGACCGTGGTGGAAGGGCCCTGGCTCTGCTCGACGTCGATGGTGATGTCGCCGGGCGACACGGTGACCTCGCCCGGTGCGGACGGGGTGAACGTGCCGAACAGCGCGGACTCGTCGAAGGTCTCCTCGTTGTTGCCGCCGAACCCGCCGGAGGACTCGGTGGAGGCGCTGGCGGTCGGGGTCGGCGCGGCCTCGCCGCCCAGTTCGACGTCGACGGTCAGGGTTCCCGAGGTGATCTCGCCGCCGTCGGTGTAGGAGTAGTAGTTGTAGTCGTTGGGCTCCATCTGGAACTCGATCTCCTGGCCGACTTCGGCCTCGGCCGGAGCGCCCACGTAGAGTTCGATGTTCATCGTCTCCGACAGGTCGTCGACCTGGTCCTCACACGTGTAGCTGTAGGTGGCCGACGACCCCTCCAGGCTGTCCGCCCAGGCGGGCGTCGTGCCGAGCGAGCCGAAACCCAGGCAGGCGGCGGCCAGCCCGAAGGCAGTGCGGGTCATCGTACGGGACACGGTTGTCGCTCCTATGAGTCCGAGGGAAGAGGCAACTGGATGCCGCGCCGCATCACATGTGGCGACTCGATCAGGGGGAGGCCGAGCAGATCCTGGCAGTGGCGGCGGAGTATGCGGATTGTGGCGAAGGGGCCGGGGGGCGAACCGCCGCGGGACCACCGCGGACGCCGCGGCACGAGTAGGCATCGTAGGCGAAGCGTTCGTCCCGAAACGGGACGATTCACCCTTTGTTACACACACGAGACCGCAGGTCCACGGGG
The DNA here is from genome assembly GCF_031845375.1 of Streptomonospora wellingtoniae. Taxonomy (NCBI): domain Bacteria; kingdom Bacillati; phylum Actinomycetota; class Actinomycetes; order Streptosporangiales; family Nocardiopsidaceae; genus Streptomonospora; species Streptomonospora wellingtoniae. Next base: position 24,561 of record NZ_JAVREK010000024.1, on the reverse strand, counting down.
CTTCCGGGGCGGCCGCACCGCTGCTGCGCCCGGCCTTCCTTCACTCTGACGCCGCCCGGCCCGTCCCGGTTCCGACCGTTCGGGGAAACCGGCGGGCCGATCGTCGCCTACTCCGTCCCGCGGATGGCGTCCACCAGGGTGGTGAGCTGGGCCACCGACCGGTCGAGGTCGCGCACCGCCTCGACCGTGTTCGGGTCGGTCTCGTGGTCGTCGGTGACGATCCGCTCGCGCAGCGACTCCAGGTTGGTGTTGATGTCGGCGACGCGACGGGACAGCTGGTCGGACACCGGCACAGCGGACTCCCCCGACGCCGCGGCCAGCTCCCGCTGGAGCATCTGCGACTGCGTGCGCAGCCGCTGCTTCATCTGGTGCAGCTCGACGAACACCTCGACCTTGGAGCGCAGCACCCACGGGTCGAACGGCTTGGTGAGGTAGTCGATCGCCCGGGACGCGTAGCCCCGGAAGACCCGGTGCCGGTCGATGCCGGCACCGGTAAGGAAGATGATCGGGACGTCCTTGGTCTTCTCGCGCTGCTTGATGTGCGAGGCGGTCTCGAAGCCGTCCATACCCGGCATCACGACGTCCAGCAGGATCACCGCGAACTCTTCCTCGAGCAGCGCCTTCAGTGCCGCCTCGCCCGAGTTCGCGCGCACCAGGTTCTGGTCCAGCGAGGTGAGGATGGCCTCCAGCGCGGTGAGGTTCTCGTCGCGGTCGTCGACGAGGAGGATGTTGGCCTTCTGCGGCACGTCTGCTGCTCCTGCTCCTAGTCCGTGCTGTCCGGGCTGTCGTCGCCGTCGGGGGCCTCCGGACCCTCGCCGTCCTCGGCGCCGCCGTCCAACCACGTGCGGATGACGTTCAAGAGGTGGTCGATGTTGACCGGCTTGGTCACGTAGTCCGAGGCGCCGGCCTCCAGACTGCGTTCGCGGTCGCCCTGCATCGCCTTCGCCGTCAGCGAGATGATCGGCAGGTCGGCGAACTGCGGCATCTCCCGGATGGCCCGGGTCGTGGCGTTGCCGTCGAGCTCGGGCATCATGATGTCCATCAGCACCAGCTCGACGTTCTCGTTGGCCTCCAGCTTCTCGATGCCCGAGTGGCCGTTGTCGGAGAAGTGCACTCGGAGCCCGTGGGCCTCCAGCGCGCTGGTCAGCGCGAACACGTTGCGGATGTCGTCGTCGACGATGAGCACCTCGCGCCCGGCCAGCACCGCGTCGCGGGCGGGGTCCTCCGATGCGCCGGTCTCGGCCGACCCGCCCTCCTGGGCGCCTTCGACCTGCTCGGCCAGGGCGGGCACCGGAGCGGGCTCGGCCGCCTCATCGGGCTGCTCGGCCTCCTCGTCGGGGCCGGTGGGCTCGACGGTCTCCAACGGCCCCAGCTCGGCCGGGGTGTCGGGCACCCGCACGTCGACCTCGGTCAGCGGCTCGATGTCGGAGCGGGAGCCGGTGACCTCGGGCGGGGACTCCAGCGACGCGTCCAGCCTCTGGGCCGTGCCCTCGGGCACTCGCACCGGCAGCAGCAGGGTGAACGTACTGCCCTCGCCGTGCACGCTCTGCACCCGGATCTCGCCGCCGAGCAGCCGCGCGAAGTTCTGGCTGATGGAGAGCCCCAGCCCGGTCCCGCCGAAGCGGCGGCTGGTACCGCCGTCGCCCTGGTGGAACGCCTCGAAGATCACCTGGAGCTTGTCGTCGGGGATGCCTATGCCGGTGTCGGCCACCGAGAACGCGATGATCTCGTCGTTCTCGCCGAACATGTCCAGGTCGGCGTCCTCCAGCGCCCAGGCCGGCTCGATGAGCAACCGGACCTCGCCGGAGCTGGTGAACTTCATCGCGTTGGACAGCAGGTTGCGCAGGATCTGCTGGAGCCGCTGCTCGTCGGTCCACAGGTAGCTCGGGATGTCCGGCGACACCTCGACGCCGAAGGCCAGGCCGCGCTCGGCGGTCATCGGCCGGAACGACGCCTCGACGTAGTCGACCAGCTGGCTGATCGACACGTCCGAGGGCTGGACCTCGGCACGGCCGGCCTCGACCTTGGCCAGGTCCAGGATCTCGTCGATGAGCTGGAGCAGGTCGTTGCCCGCCTTGTGGATGGTCTGAGCGAACTCCACCTGCTTGGAGGTCAGGTTCTGCTCACTGTTGTCGGCCAGCAGCCGCGCGAGGATGAGCAGGCTGTTCAGCGGGGTCCGCAGCTCGTGCGACATGTTCGCCAGGAACTCGGACTTGTACTTGGAGGAGATCTGCAGCTGATGGGCGCGGTCCTCCAGGGAGCGCCGCGCACGCTCGATCTGGCGGTTCTGCAGCTCGATCGCCCGGTTCTGGCTGGCGAGCTGCCCTGCCTTGCTGTGCAGCTCGGCGTTCTTGCGGCGCAGCTCCTCCTGCTGGCGCTGCAGCTCGTTGGAGCGCTCCTGCAGCGCGTTGGTGAGCTGCCGGGACTGCAGCAGCAGGTATTCGGTCTTGGAGTTGGCCAGGATGGTGTTGACCGTGGTGCCCAGCTGGGCCATGAGCTGGCGCAGGAAGTCCAGGTGGACCTCGCGGAAGTGCCCGTAGGAGCCCAGCTCGACCACGCCCAGGACGCGGTCCTCGGAGATGATCGGGAAGATCGCGATGGTCAGCGGCGCGGCCTCGCCCAGGCCGGAGCCGACCTTGACGTAGTCCGGCGGCACGTTCTGGATGATCATCTCGCGCTTCTGCGAGATGACCTCGCCGATCAGGCCCGTGCCGGAGCGCACGCGGCGGCGGTCCTCGTCGGGCTGGTAGCCGAAGCCGCCGAAGAGCAGGAAGACCTCCTCGTCGTCCTTCTCCTCCGGCAGGTAGCAGGCGCCGTGCTGGGCCTCGACGAGCGGCGTGACCTCGGTCATGATCAGCCGCGCGAGCTCGTTGAGGTCGCGGTGGCCCTGGATGCGGCCGGAGATGCGCGCGAGATTGCTCTTGAGCCAGTCCTCGTCGCGCTGGGAAGCGGTGGTCTCGCGCAGATTGCTCACCATCAGGTTGATGTTGTCCTTGAGCTTCTGCATCTCGCCGCGGGCGTCGACCTGGATGTTCTGGGTGAGGTCGCCGCGGGTGACCGCACTGGCGACCTCGCCGATCGCGCGCACCTGCGTGGTCAGGTTGCCGGCCAGCTCGTTGACGCTGTCGGTCAGCTGCTTCCAGGTGCCCGACACGCCGTCGACCTTGGCCTGGCCGCCCAACTGCCCCTCACTGCCGACCTCGTGGGCCACGCGCGTGACCTCGGTGGCGAACGCCGAGAGCTGGTCGACCATGATGTTCACGGTGTCCTTCAGCTCCAGGATCTCCCCCTGGGCGTCGACCGTGATCTTCTTACTCAGGTCGCCCTTGGCCACCGCCGAGGTGACCTGGGAGATGTTGCGCACCTGTGTGGTCAGGTTCTGCGACATGGAGTTGACGTTCTCGGTCAGGGCGTTCCAGATGCCCGAGACGCCCCTGACGTCGGCGCGGCCGCCCAGCTTGCCCTCGGTGCCCACCTCGCGCGCCATACGGGTGACCTCGTCGGCGAACGCCGAGAGCTGGTCGACCATGACGTTGATGGTGTCCTTCAGCTCCAGGATCTCGCCCTTGGCGTTGACGGTGACCTTCTTGGTCAGGTCGCCGCGGGCGACCGCCTGGGTGACGATGGAGATCTGGCGCACCTGGTGGGTCAGGTTGTTGGCCATGGAGTTGACGTTGTCGGTCAGGTCCTTCCAGACCCCCGACACACCGCGCACGTGCGCCTGGCCGCCGAGCGTCCCCTCGGTGCCCACCTCGCGGGCCATGCGGGTGACCTCGTTGGCGAAGGACTCCAGCTGGTCGACCATCGTGTTGACCGTGTCCTTGAGGTCGAGCATCTCGCCCTGCGCGTCGACCGTGATCTTCTTGGACAGGTCGCCCTTGGCCACGGCCGTGGTCACCTGCGAGATGTTGCGCACCTGGTAGGTGAGGCTGTTGGCCATGGAGTTGACGTTGTCGGTCAGGTCCTTCCAGATGCCCGAGACGCCCTTGACGTTCGCGCGGCCGCCCAGCTTGCCCTCGGTACCGACCTCGCGGGCCACCCGCGTGACCTCGTCGGCGAACGAGTCCAGCTGGTCGACCATCGTGTTGACCGTGTCCTTGAGCTGGAGCATCTCGCCCTGGACGTCGACCGTCACCTTGCGGCTCAGGTCGCCGCGCGCGACGGCCGTGGTCACCTGCGAGATGTCGCGCACCTGGTTGGTCAGGTTGTCGGCCATCGAGTTGACGTTGTCGGTCAGGTCCTTCCAGATACCCGACCCGCCCTTGACGTTCGCGCGGCCGCCCAGCTTGCCCTCGGTACCGACCTCGCGGGCCACCCGCGTGACCTCGTCGGCGAACGAGTCCAGCTGGTCCACCATGCCGTTCACGGTGTCCTTCAGCTGGAGCATCTCGCCCTGGACGTCGACCGTCACCTTGCGGCTCAGGTCGCCCTCGGCCACCGCGGTGGTCACCTCGGAGATGTTGCGCACCTGTGCGGTCAGCCGCGAGGCCATCTGGTTGACGGACTCGGTGACGTCGCGCCAGGCTCCGGAGACGCCCTCGACCTGGGCGCTGCCGCCCAGCTTGCCCTCGGTGCCCACCTCGCGGGCCACCCGCGTGACCTCGTTGGTGAAACCGTTCATCTGGTCGGCCATGCGGTTGACCGAGGTGGCCAGGCGCAGGAGGTCGCCGTGCAGCGAGCCGTGGCGGCTGGTGAGGTCGACGCGCTGGGACAGATCGCCGCCGGCGACCGCGTCGAGGATCTGGGCAACGGAGGTCACCGGCTCGCTGACCTCGTCGAGCAGCTGGTTCAGCGACCGGACGCTCTTGCCCCAGGCGCCGCGGGCGGGGCTGACGGCGATACGCTCGTTCAGGCGGCCCTCGGTGCTGACGACGCCGCCCACGCGCTGGAGCTCGCTGCTGAGCTGTTCGCAGTGGTCCAGTACTTGGTTGAATACAGAGGCGATCTCACCGGACCGGCCCTCGCCGCGCGAGTCCAGTCGTACACTGAAATCGCCGTCTCGCATGCTGTAGAGCGCGCGGAGCAGCTCGTCGAGCTGCGCGTCGTGCTTGTCCGGCGCCCGTGTGGCCTCGGGCATGGATCCCCTCCTCAAACTGCTCACTACGGGCATCTCGGGCCCGTCGGGGGCCGGGGCCGCCTGGTCGGCACGTGATCCCACCTGGCAGGATCGACGTCCGTGGTCATCGACGCACCGTACCGTGATGGTCGACAGCCGTACCAGACGCCAGTCGAGATGGACCGCGATGCTCCAGGTTATGCGGCTTGACCGCGCACTAGACGAACGTTGCTGAAATCATGTCTTGGTTGCTTTACCCACTGTGCCCGCTTCCGGGGGGCGATGCGGTCACGGCGGGACGTCGCCGCTCGAAGGGAAGATCGTAGAAATGGTGGCCGGTACCGCTCCGCTCAGCTCGGAACCGAATTTCTCCCGCAACCGCGAAACCGTACGGCTATACGATGCCACATGACACGGGTGAGCCGATGAAAGTCGCCCGCCGGGAGTTCTCACCCACCCCCGCCACCGCGGCCGAGGCGCGCGACTTCGTGCGCGACACTCTCACCGAATGGAATGCCGGCCAGGCCGTCGACGACGTCGTCCTGCTCGTCAGCGAGCTGGTGACCAACGCGGTCGTGCACGCCGAGAGCGTCCTCGAGCTGGTCGTGCGCCGCCTGCAGGGCGCCGTCGAGGTGGTCGTGGCCGACCGCGTCCCCGAGCGCGCCGTGCCGCAGGCGGGCCCCCTCACCGTGGACACCGCCCCCGCCGCCGACCCCGGCCGCAGCGGCGGGCTGGGGCTGGCTCTGGCCTCGGCGATCGCGACCAGCTGGGGCGTCAGCTACAGCAAGGACGACAAGGCCGTCTGGTTCCGCATCCAGGACGAGGCGGCCGAAGGCGAGGCCGGACAGGACGAGGCCCCCGGCGCGGCGCTCGGACCGCCGGCTCCGGTGCGCCAACCGCGGCGCCGCCCCTCGCGGCCCAACCCGTGGGCCGCGCTCGACGCCGCCCTGTCGGCGCGGCTGCCGCTGCCGGACCTGCTCGAGCGCACCGTGGAGTACTCCCGGTCCGCGCTGGGTGGCGACGCCGCCTACATCGCGCTGGCCACGACCGACGAGACCGAGTGGGACCTGCGCGCGGCCACCGGGCTGACCGACGAGCCCTGGCGCCCCTTCCGCAGCCGCACCGAGGAGACGTTCCCCTCCGTGGCGCCCGCGCCGGGCGCCATCATCAACGACGACCTGATGATCGCGCGCGCCCACCGCGGCAAGCTGGCCCAGGCCGGCATGCGCTCGCTGGTGACCGCGCCGCTGATCGTCGACGGCCGCATCACCGGCCTGATCGGCGTGGCTTCGCGGCGGATCCGGCACTTCGGCGACACCGCCGCCAAGCGGCTCCAGGACGGCGCCGACCGCATCGCCCTGCCCATCGAGCGCGCCCGTCTGGCCGAGGTGGAGCTCGCCCGGCGCGCCAGCCTGAGCTTCTTGGCGGAGGCCAGCGACCTGCTCACCGGCACGCTCAACGAGCACATGACGGCCGCTCTGGCCTGCCAGCTCGTGGCCTCGCGGCTGGGCAGCTGGTGCGCGGTGCACTCCACCAGCGAGCTGGGCACCACGCGGCTGACGCACACCATGCACCGCAACGAGAACTACAACGACGTGCTGCGGACGCTGCTGACCGAGCTGCCGCCGCCCGTCCAGCGCGAACCGCGCCCTTTGTGGAGCCGCGAGATGCTCTCGGCGGCCGGGCTGGTCGACGAGCTGCTGCTGGAGCTGGCCGAGGGACCGGCCATAAGCGTTCCGCTGGTGGCGCACGGCCAGACGCTGGGCCGGATGACGCTGGGCAAGGACGCCGACGCCGACTTCACCCGCGACGACGTGGACGTGGTCGACGACCTCGCCCGCCGCGTCTCCTCGGCGATGGAGAACGCGCGGCTGTATGCCGGCCAGACCTCGATGAGCGAGGCGCTGCAGCGCAGCCTGCTGCCCGCCAAGGAGAAGGAGCCGGCCATCCCCGGCGTCGACCACGCGGTGTTCTACCGCTCGGCCGACGAGCGCACGGTGGTCGGCGGCGACTTCTACGACGTGTTCGCGACCGACGGGCGGTGGTGCTTCGCGATCGGCGACGTGTGCGGCACCGGGCCCGCCGCGGCGGCGGTCACCGGCCTGGCCCGGCACACCCTGCGGGCCCTGGCCCGCGAGGGGTTCTCTCCCGCGCACATCATGGACCGGCTGAACAAGGCCATCCTGGACGAGAACACCAGCACGCGGTTCCTCACCATGCTCTACGGCGAGATGACACCGCTGGGCGCGCCGGGCCAGGGCATGCGGCTGCGCCTGGTCTCGGCGGGGCACCCGCTGCCGCTGCGCCTCAACCAGAAGGGCGAGGTCGACGCCGTCGGTGCGTCGCAGCCGCTGCTGGGGGCGTTCGAGGACGTGGACTTCTACACCGAGACCATGGAGATCCACTCGGGCGAGGTGCTACTGGCGGTCACCGACGGCGTGACCGAGCGCCGCAACGGCCCCGACATGCTCGGCGACGAAGGGCTCAAACGGATCTTCACCAACTGCTCGGGGCTGACGGCCCAGGCGGTGATCGTGCGGATCGACCGCGACTTGGAGGAGTTCGCCCCGGGCGGGCACACGGACGACACGGCGATGCTGGTCCTGCGGTTCCTGTAGCGCCTGTCCCGGGCGGCCCCGCGGCCGCCGGCGGATGGCGGCCGCCACGGGGTGCCGACGGGGCGCGGACCCGTCAGAGCCAGCCCATCTCCTGGGCCGTTCGGATGGCGGCCATGCGGTTGGCGGCGCCGGTCTTGGCGATGGCGCTGGACAGGTAGTTGCGCACGGTGCCCTCGCTCAAGTGCAGCGTACGGGCGATCTCGCCGACCGCCCTGCCCTCGGCGGCCGAGCTGAGCACCTCCCGCTCGCGGGCCGTCAGGGGGTTCTCGCCGGAGGCCATCGCGGCGGCGGCCAACTCGGTGTCGATGTAGCGGCCGCCCTCGTGCACCTTGCGGATCGCGCCGGCGAGCTGGTCGACGGGGGCGTCCTTGGCCAAGAACCCGCGCGCGCCGGCGGCCAGCGCGCGGCGCAGGTAGCCGGGGCGGCCGAAGCTGGTCAGCATCAGCACGCCGCATCCGGGCGCCGCCTCGCGCAGCTCGCCGGCGACCTCCAGCCCTCCGCTGCCGGGCATCTCGATGTCCAGCACGGCGATGTCGGCACCGGTGGCCGTCACGGCGCCGGCGACCTCGTCTCCGCGCCCGACCTGCGAGACCACCTCCAGGTCGGGTTCCAGACCGAGCAGCGCCGCGATCGCGCCGCGCACCAAGTGCTCGTCGTCGGCGAGTACGACTCGGATCACGCGGTCACGTCCTTCATCCCCGAATCCAGACCCGTCGGACGGCCGGGCGGCGCTGCGGCGTCGGCCCCGCCTCCGCGGGTGCCCGCCGGCAGCGGCAGCACGGCGCGCAGCAGGAAGCCCTCGCCCCTGGAGGCGGGGCCGGCGGTGAGCGCTCCCCCGGAGCTCGCGACCCGCTCGGCCAGCCCCGACAGGCCGTTGCCGAAGGGCGGGCCGTCGCGGCCGCCCGCTTGCGTACCGTCGTCGAACACCTCGGCGACCAGGGCGCCGCGGTCGCGGCGCAGAGTCACGGCGCAGCGCTTGGCGGAGCTGTGCCGCAGGACGTTCGTGGTGCCCTCGCGCACCACCCACGAGGCGAGGGAGCGCTGCTCCGCGGGGAGGTCGCTGTCGGCGCCGACGACGGTGCAGCGCACCCCCGCGGCGGCCAGGACCGCCCGGATGCCCTCGGCCTCGGCGGCCAGGTTGACGTCGCGGTAGCCGGACACGGCCGTGCGCACCTCGCGCAGTGCGTCGCGGGCGAGGTGCTGCACGGCGGTCATCTCGCGGCCGGCGGCCTGCGGGTCGGCCTCCACCAACCGGGCCGCCAGCTCGCTCTTCACGGCGAGCGCGGAGAGGCTGTGGCCGAGCAGGTCGTGCATGTCGCGGGCGAAGCGCAGCCGCTCCTCGGTCACCGCCAAGCGCGCCTGGGCGTGGCGTGCGGCGTGCGCCTCGGTGACCGCGTCCCACAGCACGATGATGGCGACATTGCTGAAGAGCATGACCAGGAACACGAACACGTGGAAGATCGCCAGCAGGACGGCGATCGTCACCAGGGCCGGCGCGTCCAAGCCCCACGCGAACGCCAGCACCGGGGTGACGCCCGCGGCCAGCATCAGCGCGGCGTAGCCGGTCTTGTTCCGGATCCGGCCGGTGACGGCGACGCTGGCGGCCCAGAACTGGGGGACGCTCAGGGTGGCGGGGTTGGGGCCCAGCAGTCCGACTGTGACCAGCAGCGCCAGGTAGGACAGCGCCACGTCGCGCCGCAGCGTGGCGCTGGGGCGGTCGATGCGGGTGCGGATGACCCGCATGGACAGGTAGGCCACCAGCACCGAGCACAGTACGCCGACCGCCGACAGCGCGAGGTCTGCGGGGAAGGGGCCCCGGCTGGCGAAGGTCCGGGTCACCTCGCCGCCCCCCATGAGGTTGCTCGCACCGATGACCGCGCTGAACACGCAGAAGAACGGGGTCGTCGTCGACAGCGAGAGCACGATGAGGCGCGCGCGGTCCAGCCTGCGGCCCGCCCGGCCGCCAGGGCCGCTCAGCGCCGCTTGCCCGCCGTCCGTGTCGGTCTCGGCCACCTGCGCTCCTTTCCGCCGGGCCCACCGCTGTGCCCGTCGCCGCTGCTCGCCGCGCCGATCAGCCTAGACGCACGGCGCACCCGGTGGGAGCGCCGACGCCGCGGCGGGGCCGGCCGTCCTCCGGCCACGCCGCCGCCGGGTCGCCGGCGGGAGCGCGCCCGCGACCCGCCGGCGGAGCCGGCTGTTCAGCCGGGCTGGCGGGGGTCCCAGCGGAAGGAGCGCAGCGACAGCACCGCGAGCGCCGTCCAGACCAGCACGACCGCCAGCGACGGCAGCCCGGCCGTCCACAGCTCCACGACCGATGCCGGACGCGCATCCGCCAGCCCGCCGAACACGTCGTAGCCGAGATAACCGCTGCGCAGCAGGTCCACCGCCGGAGCCATCGGCAGCAGACGGCACACCGTCGCGAGCCAGTCGGGCAGCATGGCCAGCGGCACCATCATGCCGCTGGAGGCGTAGAAGAACAGGAACGGCACCATGCTCATCATCTGCGCGCTCTCGGCGTTGCGCGCGAAGCGGCTGGACGCCGCGCCGATCAGCACCATGGTCACCGTGGCCAGCACCGCGGTCAGCACCACCATCACCGGGTCGTTCGGCAGCTCGCCGACTCCGGCGGCGAGCACCGCGTACACCATGGCGCTGAGGACGGCCACCGCCGCGAGCACCGAGAGGGTCGTCGCGCCGAACAGCGCGAACGGCGGGACGCCGCTGGCGCGGAACCGCTTGAGGATGAGCTGTTCCCGGCGGGCCGCATAGAGGTTGGAGGCGTGCATGACGCCGATCATCATCGCGATGACGGCGGGGGTGCCGGAGAGAGCGATCGCCTCGGTTCTGACACCGCGGATGGCCGACTCGCCCTGCGTGACCATGGCGATCCCGACGAAGAACAGCGGGAACAGCACGTAGAACAGCGCGGTGCGATAGCGGTAGATCAGCGTGAGCTCGGTGCGGGTGAGCCGCAGAGCCTGGCGGACCGGATGGACCGGGCGGCGCAGGCGCGCTTCCGGGGAACCGCTGCGCGGCAGCGTGTCGGTGGGGGTGGTCATCAGTACGTGTCCTCTGCGGTCGTGCGCGGCGGAAGTGGTGCGGGGCCCTCGCGGGCCGCGGGCGCCCGGCGGGCTCAGTCGGTGCCCGAGGGTGCCGCGGCGATGCCGGAGGCGCCCTCGGCGACGCTGAGGAAGACGTCCTCCAGCGATGCGCTGCGCAGCTCCAGCCGGCCCAGGGAGGTGCCGCGTTCGCGGGCCCAGTCCAGCAGCGGCTCCATCGCCCGGTGGGCGCGGCCGTCGGCGTCGTCGCCGCGCACGGTGTAGCGGACCCAGGCGTCGCCGCCGCGGACCTCGGCGGCGGGCGTCGCGCCCGGCAGCTCGGGCAGGTCCTCGAAGCGGACGTCGGCGGGCATCCGGAAGGCGATGCGGTCGCCCCATTCGACGACGACGTCGCGTAGTGCGCCCTCAGCCCGGAACTCGCCGTGGTGCATGATGGCGAGACGGTCGGCGAGGTGCTCGGCCTCCTCCAGATGGTGTGTGGTGAGCAGGACGGCGGTGCCCTGGCGGACCAGGTCGCCGATGAGCGTCCAGGTGGCCCGCCGTGCCTCGGGATCCATGCCGGTGGTGGGCTCGTCCAGGAACAGCACCTCGGGGCGCGAGAGGACCGCCAGCCCGAGGTCGAGCCGGCGCTTCTGGCCGCCGGAGAGCTGGCGCACCTGGACGCCGGCCTTGTCGGTGAGGCCGGTCAGCTCCAGCACATCGGCGCGGTCCATCGGGTCGGCGGCGAGGTCGCGGGAGAGGTCGATCGTCTCGGCTGTGGTCAGCTCCGGGAACAGGCCGCTGTGCTGGAGCACGGCGTCGACGCGGTCGCGCAGGCCGGGCGGCTGCCCATAGGGGTCGGCACCCAGCACGCGGACCGAACCGGCGCTGGGCCGGCGGAAGCCCTCCAGGGTCTCCACGGTCGTGGTCTTGCCCGCCCCGTTGGTGCCCAGCAGGGCGAACAGCTCTCCCGGCCGGACGTCGAAGGAGATCCCCCGGACCGCCTCGAAGTCGCCGTAGCTCTGCCGCAGCTCGCGGACGCTGATCGCGGGTTCGCCCGCGCCGTGCTCGGCTGCGGGTGGTTCTGCTGTGCTCATACCCCCGATTCTTCCGGACGGACGCGGTGCGCCCAAGAAGCCGTTGTCACCAGCCGCTCGTGAGAACCGCCCGGCCACGCACATGACAGCTGTCATACCCGCGCGGCCCGGGTGTTTCGGCCCAAGCAGTGCCCGCCGAGCGCGGAACGCCCTCGTGCCACGACCGTGGAGCCTTAGGGTGACAAAGGGCGCGATTCGCACTATGACTACCGTCGAATTCGGTATTCGGGCGCACTTCAACAGGTCCGGATAAGCCGATGACCGGGAATCCAGCAGCGTTTTCGCCCTAGCGCCCGCAGCGCCCCGATAGCTTTCCGCTATGCCCTCGAACGCCCACGAGATACCGATCGAGTTCGTCAAGAACCGCCCCCGGTTCGTCATGCGCCTACTGGAAGACGTGTTCGATGTCGCCCTTCCCCGGTACGACTACGCCGACATGGCGTCGGAGAACTGCACGAAGTTCAAGACCGCAAACTTCTACAGCGACCGCGTCGTCGCCCTTCGCCGGGGATCGCGGGTGTGCATGGCGGTGATCGCCGAAGTCCAGCGCAGGCGGGACAAGCGCAAACGCTACTCCTGGCCGGTCTACCTCGCGACGGTGCACGAGAACCTGAAGTGCCCCGTGCTGCTGCTCGTCTTCTGCCCCGATGAGAAGACGGCGGTGTGGGCACGCAAGCCCATCGAACTCGGCCAACCCGGCATGCGACTGGTTCCGTTCGTCGTCGGTCCCGATCAGATTCCGGTGGTCGTCTCGGTAGAGGAGGCGAGGGAGCTCCCCGAACTCGCGGTGCTCTCGGCGCTGGCCCACGGGGGCGAGGAGGAGAAGATCCTGGTCGCCTGCGCGGAGGGGCTGAATGCCCTCGGCGACGAGGAATTCTCCGTCTATCATGAGTATGTGGTGTCCGCGCTCACGGGAGCGGCACGAGAGAACTGGGATGCACTGATGGCCGATCCGACGTTCACCTACCGGTCCGACTTCGCCCGCAGGTACATCAACGAGGGGAAGGCCGAGGCCAAGGCCGAAGCGAGGGCCGAGGCCAAGGCCGAAGCGAGGGCCGAGGCCAAGGCCGAAGCTGTGGTCGCTGTGCTCGGGCACCGCGGGCTGCACGTCTCCGGCGAGGTCGAGGGGCGCATCACCGCCTGCACCGACCTCGACCGGCTCGACACCTGGATGGAACGCGCCTTCAGCGTCGACGCCGCGGAGGACATCTTCGACTGACACGTTCGGCGGGCACCGACCACCGGGGCCCGCCGCGGTCAGCTGTCGAAGCCCATGCCTACGGCGTCGAGGGTGCGCAGCCAGGCGTTGCGGCGCCCGCCGTCGCGGTCGGCGGCGGCGATGGCCCGCTTGGTGGCCTGGATCCCGGCGTAGCGCAGCGGCTCGGGCGGGAAGGGGACGGGTTTGGCGCGCACCATGGCCAGGCGGGTCCGCTCGGTGTCGGCGCCGTCGAGGCGGTCCAGCATCACCTGGGCGCCGAAGCGGGTGGCCCCCACGCCCAGGCCCGTGTACCCGGCGGCGTAGGCCAGGCGGCCGCGGTGGGCGGTGCCGAAGAACGCGCAGAACCGGCTGCAGGTGTCGATCACCCCGCCCCAGCTGTGCGTGAAGGACAGACCCTCCAGCTGCGGGAACGTCGTGAAGAAGTGGCGCGCGAGGCGGTGGAAGGTGTCCGGGCGCTGGTCGTAGGCGGGGCGAACCCGGCCGCCGTAGTGGTAGACGACGTCGTAGCCGCCCCACAGGATGCGGTTGTCGGCGGTGAGCCGGTAGTAGTGGAACCGGTTCCCGGAGTCGCTGAGGCCCTGGCGGTTGCGCCAGCCGACGGCGGCGAGCTGGTTGGTGCTCAGCGGCTCGGTGACCAGCGCGTAGTCGTAGACGGGCGCGACGAAGTGCCGGACGCGCCGCAGCGGGCCGGGGAACCCTCCGCCGCCCCAGGCCACGCGCTCGGCCGCGACCGATCCGCCCCGCGACTCCAGCCGCAGGCCGCCGCGCTCGGGGCGGATCGCCCGCACGGGGGTGTGCTCGCGGATGCGCACGCCCAGCCGGAGGCACGCCTCGCGCAGGCCCCACGCCAGTTTGGCCGGGTGCACCATCGCCACGCCGTCGGGGTCGAAGAGGCCGCCCAGGTAGGTGGGCGAGTCGACCTCGGCGCGAGCCTGGGCGCCGGTCAGGGTACGCACGCGCTGGCCGAGGGCGCGCAGGTCGGCGGCCTCGTCGGCCAGGTCGTCGACCTGCCACGGCTCGGTGGCCACGGCCATCTCGCCGGTGCGCTCGAACTCGCAGTCGATCCCGTGGCGCTCGACGGTGCCCTGGATGTCGTCGAGGTTCTCGCGGCCCAGCCGCTCCAGCTCGGCGATCTCCTCCGGCCAGCGCTGAGCACCGTTGCCGTGGCCGTGGGTGAGGCTGGCGGCGCAGAACCCGCCGTTGCGGCCGGAGGCCGCCCAGCCGACCGTACGCGCCTCCAGCAGCACGACGTCGCGCCCGGGGTCGCGCTCCTTGGCGATGAGGGCCGCCCACAGTCCGCTGAAGCCGCCGCCGACGACGGCGAGGTCCGCGCGCTCGGCACCCGACAGGGCGGGTGCGGCCTCGGGGACGGCGTGCCCGTCCACGTCGGGGTCGAGCCAGAAGGTGCGCGGGCGCGCCCCCGCCAGCGCGCGGGAAACCTGTGCAGTGCGGAAGGGGTCCCGATCGTGGGCGGACGCGGATGCGGTCGCGGGGGCGGACACGTGGATCAACTCCGTTCGCGGATGCTGCGCATGCGGGGTGTGCGGCGGTCCGGGCTGTTCGGGCTCTGCGGTAGGTCCGGCGCGGTTCCGGGCCCGGTCTCCGCCCGGCGGCGGCGCGGGCGCGCCGCCGCCGGGCGGATCTCAGCGGCTTCGGCGGCGGGCCAGCACCATGTTGCCGATGGCGAGCAGCACGCCGACGCCGAAGATCAGCGTGCCCATCACGTTGACCTGCGGCGGGATTCCCACGCGGGTGGCGCCCCAGATCCACAGGGGGAAGGTCTGGGTGCTGCCGGAGACGAACGACGTGATGATGTAGTCGTCGACGGAGAGCGCGAAGGCGATCAGCCCGCCGGAGGTGATCGCCGGCACCAGCAGCGGCAGCGTGACCAGTCGGAACGTGGTCAGCGTGCCGGCGCCGAGGTCGCGTGCGGCCTCCTCGATGCCGGGGTCCATGGTCAGCACCCGGGCCCGCACGGTGATGGCCACGAACGACACCGAGAACATCACGTGGGCGATGAGGATGGTCCAGTAGCCCACGGCGATGTTCATGGTCAGAAACATCGACAGCAGCGACGCGCCCAGCACGACCTCGGGCGCTGAGATCGCCGAGAACATCACCAGGTTGGTGGCCGACTGCCCGAAGAACCGGTAGCGCCCCAGGGCCAGGCCCAGCAGAGTGCCGAGGAACCCGGCGATGAGCATGGTCAGCACCGCGATGGTGACGGTGTTCAGCAGCGCGACGTTGAGGTCGGGGTAGGCGAAGGCGTCGGAATACCAGCGGAAGGTGAAGCCCTCCCAGGTGACGTTGTGCCGCCCCTGGATGTCGTTGAAGCTGAACACGACCATGAACACGATGGGCGCGAACAGCCAGAACAGCACGCCCCAGGTGAAGTACTTGCCCCAGTCGGGCCGGCGCCTTTCGCCGCCCCGGCGGCCGCGGGCGGGCTCGGCCGCACCGGCCGCTCCGGAGGAGCCGGACGCGCCGGCATCGGTCGCGGTGGTCATCCCGCCTGCACCTCCATCACCTGCTCGGTTCCCAGCGCCTTGGCGTAGCTGAAGATCCCGACCAGCAGCACCGCCATGAGGATGAAGGTGATCGCCGCCGCCAGCGGGTAGGCGTTGTTCACCAGGTACTGGGTCTGGATCACCTTGCCGATCATGGTGTTGCCGGTACCGCCGAGCACCGTCGCGTTCACGTAGTCGGCGCTGGTGGGGATGAACACCATGATCACACCGGCGAACACACCCGGCAGCGACATGGGCAGCACCACCCGCACGAACGCCTGCACCCGCCCGGCGTAGAGGTCGTAGGCGGCCTCGACGACGCGGTGGTCCATCCGCTCCAGCACCGCGTAGATCGGCAGGACCATGAACGGCAGGAAGTTGTAGGCCAGGCCGAAGACCACCGCCGTCGCGGAGTTGAGTACCCCGAACCCGCCGGGCAGCAGGCCCAGGTCCTTCAGCGTGCCCAGCACGATCCCGTTGTCGGAGAGCAGGAACCCCCACGAGATCGTCCGCAGCACGAAGGACACGAAGAACGGCAGCAGCACCAGCAGCAGGTAGGTCGACTTGTAGGCGCCGCCCTTGAAGGCGATCCAGTAGGCGACCGGGTAGCCGATGGCGATGCACAGGACCGTGGCCAGGCCGCCGTAGACCAGGGACCGCAGGATCTGCTCCCAGTACATGCCGACGGCGCGGGTGTAGTTGCCGACCTCGAAGGTGAACGCGTAGCCGGCGCCGAGGCTGCCGGTCATCAGCGACATCGACACCACGCTGGCGATGGGCGCTACGAAGAACAGCGCCAGCCACAGCCAGCCGGGCAGCACCAGCGCGTAGGGCGCCAGCCTGCGTGTGCGCCCCCGCGCGCCTGTTCGTGCGGCCGCCATGGTCAGGACTGCGAGATGGCGAGGAACAACGGGGAGAAGTTCTCCTCGTTGTTGCTGGTCACCGGGACGTAGTTGTGCAGCTTCGCGTAGTCGTCGTCATCGGGGAAGACCAGCGGGCTGTCGACGATCCGCTCCAGCGTCTCCTTGTCGTCGCCGGAGGCCTCCTCGGCCTTGCTGCGCAGCAGGTCCCGCGCTTCCGGCACCGGGGTGATGTAGTTGATGTACTCCGTCAGGTCCGCCGCGATCTCGGGGTCGTAGAAGAAGTTCATCAGCATCAGGGCGTCCACCGGGTTCTTCGCGGTGAAGGGGATCATCATGTTGTCGCTCCACAGCGTGGCGCCCTCTTCGGGGACGACGAACTTCAGGTTGGTCCCCTCCTCGGCGTTCTGCTGGAAGATGTCGCCGGACCAGGCCATGGACAGCCACACGTCGCCGTTGCTCAGCGGCTGGATGTAGTCCTGGGAGTAGTAGCGCCGCACGAGCCCCTTGTCGCGCTGCTCCTGGAGCGCGTCGGCGGCGTCGATCCAGTCCGACTCCTCGGAGTCGGCCGGCTTGACCCCGTTGTAGAAGAGCCCGAAGTTGGCCAGCTCCTGGGGGTCGGCGAACATGCCGACCTTGTCCTTGAAGGCGGTGTCCCACAGGTCGGCGATGCTGGTGATCTCCCGGTCGACGTACTCGGGGTTGTAGGCGATGCCGGTGATGCCCGAGGCGTAGGGGATCGTGTAGCGGTTGCCGGAGTCGTAGCTGGTCTTCTTGTAGATGTCGGCGGCGTGGTCGGCGAAGTTGGGCAGCTTCGAGTGGTCCAGCGGCGCCAGGTAGTTCAGCTCGATGAGCTTGTTCAGCTCGATGCCGTTGGTCAGCACCATCAGGTCGTAGCCGATGGGCTCGGCCTGGGCAAGCATCGGCTGGATCTTGCCGAAGAACGACGGGTTGTCCTGGACGGCCTCGTCGTAGTTGACCTTGATTCCGGTCTCTTCGGTGAAGGCCTTCAGCTCGGGCCTGCCGGGGTCCATGTACAGCGGCCAGTTGGCGAAGTCGAGGCGGCCGTTGCTCTTCTTGCCGTCCCAGAAGCCCTTGGCGCTGGTCGATTCGCCGCCTTGGCCTTCCACGCCGCAGGCGGAGAGGCTGAGGCCTGCGGCGGTCAGTCCGGAGAGTCCGAGCATGCCGCGTCGGCTGAGTCGGGGCTGGGTGAGCCCGCGCGCGAGGGCTGCCTGCGCGGGGGTGAGGCGTCGGGTCACGGCGGTCCGCTCTTTCCTGCTTGGGGGGTGGGACGGGGGGAGGGGGCGGCCGGACGGCAGGTGTCCGGCGCCACCGGTTCGGCCGCGGGGGCCGTGCACCGGCGGATCGGTGCGCGGCCCCCGCGGCCCCTAGCCCGGAAGGGCGTAGGCGTGTTCGGGACGCCACGACACCCAGACGGTGTCGCCGCGCTCGGCGGCGCTCGCGGCGTCGGCGGAGTTCTGCCGGAAGACGACCATCTCGGTTCCGTCGCCGAGTCGGACCGTGTAGTGCGTGGCTGAGCCGAGGTAGACGACCTCGGCGACCATTCCGCGCAGCCGCGCCCGGTCGCCCGGCGGCTCCGCGGCCTCCAGCGCGATCTTCTCCGGGCGGACGGTCAGGTCGACGCGGGATCCGGGCGCGGCGTCGCCGACGGCGGGGATCTCGCCGGCGCCCTCCACCCGGACCGTGGCCTGCTCGGCGCTGCGGCTCGTGACCGTTCCGCTCAGCAGGTTCGAGGTGCCGATGAAGCCCGCGGTGAAGCGGGTGGCGGGCCGCTCGTAGATCTCGGCGGGGGTGCCCAGCTGCTCGACGCGGCCGCCGTTCATCACCGCGATGCGGTCGGACATGGTCAGTGCCTCGCCCTGGTCGTGGGTGACGTAGACGAAGGTGATACCGACCTCGCGCTGGATGCGCTTGAGCTCGATCTGCATGGCCTGGCGCAGCTTGAGGTCGAGGGCGCCCAGCGGCTCGTCGAGCAGCAGCGCGCTGGGCCGGTTGACCAGGGCCCGGGCGAGGGCCACTCGTTGCTGCTGGCCGCCGGAGAGCCGGCCGGGCTTGGTGCGCTCGCGCCCGCTCAGCTCCACCAGCTCCAGAGCCTGGGCCACGTCGCGCCGGATGTCGTCGCCGGCGGTGCCCTTGCGCCGCAGGCCGAAGGCGACGTTGTCGAAAACCGTCATGTGCGGGAACAGCGCGTAGCTCTGGAAGACCATGTTGACGTCGCGCCGGTTGGGCGGGACACCGGTGACGTCGTCGCCGTGCAGCAGCACCGTGCCGGACGTGGGGTCCTCGAAACCGGCGATCATACGCATCGTCGTGGTCTTGCCGCAGCCCGAGGGGCCCAGCAGGGAGAAGAACTCGGCCTGCTCGATGCGCAGGTCGACGCCGCGCACCGCTTGCACGTTCTCGCCGCCCGAGCGGTAGGTCTTGGAGATCTGCTCCAGGCTGATCGCCGGCGTGCCGGCGCGGGCCCCGGCGCCTCGGGGGGCGCGTGTCGCCTCGGTGGCTGTGGCCATGGGGCGGCTCCTCATGGAAGTGCTAGTCACGGCCGATATAGCTCATGACGTGCTTGACGCGGGTGTACTCCTCCAGGCTGTAAAGCGAGAGGTCCTTACCGTAGCCGGAGTGCTTGAACCCGCCGTGCGGCATCTCCGCGATCAGCGGGATGTGCGTGTTGATCCAGACGCAGCCGAAGTCCAGGCGGCGCGAGACCCGCAGCGCGCGTCCGTGGTCGCGGGTCCACACGCTTGACGCCAGACCATAGCGGACGGAATTGGCCCATTCGACAGCCGTGTCCTCATCGGCGAACCGCTGCACGGTGATGACCGGGCCGAAGACCTCGTCGGTGACCAGCTCATCGCCCTGGCGGAGGCCGGAGACGACCGTGGGCGCGTAGAAGTATCCCTTGCCGCCGAGGCGCTGCCCGCCGGCCATGACCTGCGCATGCCCGGGCGCGCGGTCGACGAAGCCCGATACGCGCTCCAGCTGCGCGGCGTTGTTCAGGGGCCCATAGGCGGCGTCGGCGTCGTCGGGCCCGGCGGTCCTCGTCCGGGCGGCATGCTCGGCCAGCGCTGCGGCGAGGTCGTCGTGCACGCCGGGGGCGGCGATGACGCGGGTGGCGGCGGTGCAGTCCTGGCCGGCGTTGAAGTAGCCGGCCTCGGCGATGCCGGCGGCGGCCTTCTCGATGTCGGCGTCGTCGAAGACGATGACCGGTGCCTTGCCGCCCAGCTCCAGATGCAGCCGCTTGAGGTCCTTGGAACCCTGCTGGGCGACCTCCAGCCCGGCGCGCGTGGAGCCGGTCAGCGAGACCAGCCGCGGCACGGGGTGGTCGACCAGGGCGCGGCCGGTGTCGCGGTCGCCGGTGACGACGTTGAAGACGCCGGGCGGCAGGAACTCCGCGGCGATCTCGGCCAGCAGCAGCGTGGAGGCGGGCGTGGTGTCGGAGGGCTTGAGGACCACCGTGTTGCCTGCGGCCAGCGCGGGGCCGATCTTCCAGGAGGCCATGGCCATGGGGTAGTTCCACGGCGTGATCTGGCCGACGGGGCCGATGGGCTCGCGGCGGATCCAGGAGGTGTGGTCGGCCATGTACTCGCCCGCCGCCTTGCCCTCCAGGTTGCGGGCGGCGCCCGCGAAGAACCGGAGGGCGTCGGTGACCTGCCACAGCTCTTCGTCCCGGGTGAGCTGGACCGGCTTGCCGCAGTTCTCCACCTCGGCCGCGACGAGGTCGTCGGCGCGCTCCTCGACCGCGTCGGCGAAGCGGTTGAGGGCGATCTGGCGCTCGGCCGGGGTGCTGTCGCGCCAGCCGCCGTCGAAGGCGGCCTGGGCCGCGGAGAAGGCCGCGTCGACGTCCGCTGGGCCTGACAGGGCCGCCTGCGCGAACACCTCGCCGGTCACCGGGTCGACGAGGTCTCCGGTCCGCCCGTCGGCCGCGTCGACGTACTCGCCGTTGATGAAGTTGCGGAGCCGCCGGGGGCGGCTCGACTGCTCTTGCACGGGGGGTTCCTCCCGGTGGAATGGGGACGCACGGCTCGTGCCTGCCCCGTACGATGACAGACCCCTTTGACCTGCTACAAGGGATTCCGTTGTAAAGATCGCATTTCTCAGCGGATACTTGACAGACTTTCTGACGATGCGACTATTTCACTGGGTCGACCAAACGGTCCCCGCACATCACGACCCTTCAGGGGGAGCCAAGTGACAGCCCGGCAGCACGACACGCCCGGCCTCCAGCAGGCGGCCAGGGACCACCTGTGGATGCACTTCACCGAGATGGCGGCCTACACCGACTCCGATATCCCGGTCATCGAGCGCGGTGAGGGAGCCTACGTCTACGACTCCCGGGGGCGCCGCCTGTTGGACGGGCTCTCCGGGCTCTTCGTCTCGCAGGTCGGCCACGGCCGCGGGGAGATCGCCGACGCCATCGCCGCGCAGGCACGCGAGCTGGCCTACTTCCCCATCTGGACCTACGCCCATCCGACGGCGGTGCGCCTGGCCGAACGGCTCGCCGGCATGGCGCCGGGCGACCTGAACCGCGTCTTCTTCACCACCAGCGGCTCCGAAGCCGTGGAAAGCGCCTGGAAACTGGCCCGCCAGTACTTCAAGGCCGTCGGCCAGCCCACCCGGCACAAGGTCGTCAGCCGCGAGGTCGCCTACCACGGCACCACCATGGGAGCGCTGTCGATCACCGGTGTGCAGGACCTGAAGACGCCCTTCGAGCCGCTGGTGCCGAGCACCGTCCAGGTGCCCAACACCAACCTCTACCGCGCCCCGGCGCACGGCGACGACCCCGAGGCGTTCGGCGCGTGGGCCGCCGACCGGATCGAGGACGCCATCGTGCAGAACGGCCCGGAGACCGTGGCCGCCGTATACGTCGAGCCGGTGCAGAACTCCGGCGGCTGCTTCCCGCCGCCCCCCGGCTACCTGCAGCGGGTCCGCGAGATCTGCGACCGCTACGGTGTGCTGATGGTCTCCGACGAGGTCATCTGCGCCTTCGGCCGCCTCGGCGAGTACTTCGGCGCCGAGCGCTACGGCTACCTGCCCGACATGATCACCTTCGCCAAGGGCGTGACCTCCGGCTACGTGCCCATGGGCGGCGTGATCGCGCGGGAGCGGCTGATGGAGCCCTTCCAGGAGCCCGGCGGCATGTTCACCCACGGCATCACGTTCGGCGGCCACCCCGTCGCCGCCGCGGCCGCCATGGCCAACCTGGACGTCTTCGAGGACGAGAAGCTGCTGGACAACGTGCGCCGCAACACCCCGGTTTTCCGGGCCGCCCTGGAGCGCCTGTACGACCTGCCCATCGTCGGCGACATACGCGGCGACGGCTACTTCTACGGCATCGAACTGGTCAGGGACAAGGAGACCCGCGAGACCTTCACCGGCGACGAGGCCGCCCGGCTGCTCAAGGGGTTTCTCTCGCCCGCCCTCTTCGAGGCCGGGCTGATCTGCCGCGCCGACGACCGCGGCGACCCGGTCGTCCAGCTCTCCCCGCCCCTCATCTGCGGGCCCGAGCACTTCGACGAGATCGAGTCCGTCCTGCGCCGGGTGCTCACCGAGGCCTGGCAGCGGATCTGACCCGGGGCCCGGAACCGGCCGCAGCCTTTCCCCGGCGCGCGGGGGCCGCCGCGGAGGGGCGGCGGCCGGCCGCGGCATAATCGTCGGATGCGCCATGGCCGGATCCACTGGTACTCCCCCGACGAGCTCGGTCCCGAGCAGCGGGCGATCTACGACGGCGTGGTGGCCAAGTACGGCAGCGAGCCGGCCTTCGCGCTGTTCGACGAGCAGGGGCGGCTGCACGGCCCCTTCAACGCGATGCTGGCCGCCCCGGGCGTGGGAGCGGCGCTGCAGCGGCTCAGCGCGGCCGTGGGGGCGCAGACCACCCTGTCGGCGCGCGTCCGCGAGATCGTGATCCTGTCCGTTGCCACCGCGCGCGACAGCGCCTTCGAGTGGTCGGCGCACCGGCGGCTGGCCCGCGAGGCGGGTCTGGCCGAGGCCGAGATCGCGGCGCTGGGCGGCGACGCCGTACCCGGAGGCTTCGGCCCCGCCGACCGTGCCGCCCTCGACTACGCCCGCGCGCTGCTACGCGACCGCGACGCCTCCGAGTCCTGCCACGCGGCCGCCGAAGAGCACTTCGGCGAGGTCGGCGTGGTCGAGCTGATCACCCTGGTCGGCTACTACGACATGCTGGCGACGATGCTGCGTGCGCTGCACGTCCCGCTTCCGCCGGACTGAGGCCGCGCCGCCTGCCCGCTCCGGACTATTCGCCCTTCCACCGGGGCTCGCGCTTCTCGGCGAAGGCGGCGGCACCCTCCATGGCGTCGTGGCTGACGAAGACGGGGCCCGCGATCTCGTCCTGGCGCTGCCACATCTCACCGCTCGCCCAGTCGCCGGACTCGCCGATGACGCGCTTGGACACCGCGACCGCCATCGGGGCGTTGGCCGCGATGCGCCCCGCGAGCTCGCGGGCGCCCTCCAAAGCGACACCCGGCGCGGTGACCCTGTTGACCAGGCCCAGCTCGGCCATGCGCGGCGCCTTGACGAAGTCGCCGGTCAGCGCGAACTCCATCGCGATGTTGCGCGGGATGCGGTGCTGGAGGCGCAGCAGCCCGCCGCCGCCGGCCACCAGGCCGCGTTTGACCTCGGGAATGCCGAACGTGGCGTCCTCGGCGGCGACCACCAGGTCGCAGGCCAGCACCGCCTCGAAGCCGCCGGCCAGCGCGTAGCCCTCGACGGCCGCGACCAGCGGCTTTCGCGGCGGGCGCTGGGCGAACCCGGCGAACCCGCGCCCTTCGACCGTGGGAACCTCGCCCTGCATGAACGCCTTGAGGTCCATGCCCGAGCAGAAGGTCTGACCGGCGCCGGTCAGTACACCGGCGACCAGGTCTTTGCGGGAGTCCAGCTCGTCCAGCGCATCGGCGACGCCCTGGGCGACGGCGGCGTTGACGGCGTTCTTGGCCTGCGGGCGGTTGATGGTGATGACGGCGACGCCGTCCTCGGCGGTGAAGCCCACCTCGTCGCTCATCGCGCTCCTAACTCGTATCCGGCCGGGCTGGCCCGGGGCGGGGCTGCCGGCGTGACTGGGGTCGGCGGGAGGCGCGCGGTCCCGCCCGCGCCGCCCGCCGACCGCGGACTGCACTACTTCGGCGGCATGCGCAGGCCGCCGTCGATCCGGACGACCTCGGCGTTGATGTAGCCGTTCTCCAACAGGGCCCGCGCCAGCCTGCCGAACTCGCCGGGCGTGCCCAGGCGCTTGGGGAACGGCACCGGGGCGGCGAGGCGCTGCTTGAACTCCTCGGACTCGGGGCCCTGCCCGTAGATGGGGGTGTCCAGGATGCCCGGTGCGATGGTGTTGACCCGGATGCCCGCCGCGGCCAGGTCCCGGGCAGCGGGCACGGTCATGCCGATGATGCCGCCTTTGGAGGACGCGTACGCGATCTGGCCGATCTGGCCCTCCAGCCCGGCGACCGAGGCGGTGTTCACGACCGCGCCGCGCTCGCCGTCCTCGTTGGCGGGCTCGGTGGCCGCCATCGCCGCGGCCGCGAGCCGCAGCACGTTGAACGTGCCGATGAGGTTGACGTCGACGACCTTCTTGTAGGCGGCGAGGTCGTGCGGCGCGCCCTGCCTGTCGACGGTGCGGGTGGCCCAGCCGATGCCCGCGCACGACACCGCCACCCGCAGGGGGCGGCCGGTGCCCACGGCCGCGTCCACGGCCGCCTGCACCTGGGACTCGTCGGAGACGTCGGTGGCCGCGAAGACGCCGCCGACCTCCTTTGCCAGCGCCTCTCCGCGCTCGGCGTTCAGGTCGGCGACGACGACCGTCGCCCCCGCCGACGCCAGTTCCTTGACGGTGGCCTCGCCCAGCCCGCTTGCGCCGCCGGAAACCAGGGCGGCAACTCCATTCAGCTCCATGGGCGGCACTCTACAGACCCCGGACCCCCCGCACTAGAACGAGGTTCGGTAATGCCCCGCACCCCCCGAACCCCGTCGATCTTGTAGCTATCGTGAAGGAAAACGGTTTCCCTATACGATAGCTACAAGCTGTGTGGGGCCTCCCTAGCGGTCGGCCGTACCGGGGGAACAAAATGGGTGCGTGGTTCCCGGGCTGACGCCGCTTGATCTTGGTGCGTACAGCCCGTCTACAAGCTTGGTGCG